>DNHA01000141.1:5905-6859 GCA_003486025.1 Micrococcaceae bacterium
GTGCTCTACGAATCTGATCCAATTACCCAGCGGATCCTCGGGCTTTACCAAGGATCCGGGATTTCGCCACAGATTCGGCATCGCTCGCGATCCTATGCGACAGTGCGTTCCTTGGTCGGTACCGGCCGTGGGGTAGCGGTGCTGTTCCAGCAGCCTGCTCTCGAAGCGCCTTACGGCGAACTTCAGGTGGTGCTGAAACCTTTGACCTTGCCCGATAACCAAACGGCGGCGGTGCCGGTTTCGGTGGCCTGGCCACGCAGTTCCCGGCTGAACTCCCGCGCCCAAGCATGGGTGGAAGTTGCCGCCGAACTCTTTGACCAGGCCGCCGGGAACTAGACGCGTTCGCGAATCGAGGCCGGGCGTGAGAGTCCAAAGTTGTCACGCAAGGTGGTGCCCTCGTACTCGGTGCGGAAGTAGCCGCGTTCTTGCAGTTCTGGAACGAGCTTGTCGCAGATGAGCTTGAAGCCGCCCGGGTTGAACGGAGCGTTGAGATTGAAGCCGTCGCACGCCTTGGAATCGAACCAATCGATCATCCGGTCTGCCACGGTCGCTGCGGTTCCGGCCATCCACTGGTGTCCGGTGGAGCGGGCCAGATCGACGATGAGTTCGCGCAGGGTCATGCCCTGATCTACGGATTTGCGGCGGTAGATCTGGTAGCGCGAACCCAGTGCCGGATCATCGGAGAACCAGGAAGCCGGGATCTTGTCGTTGAAGTCCAGTTCGGACAGGTCCATCTTCAGATCCGCGCCGACCTGCACTCGGCCATTGTCCAAATGCAGGTGGTTGGCCAAGTGCTCGGCCAGCTCATCGGCCTCTGCCTGAGTATCGCCCAGAATCGGCAGGATGCCCGGAATGACCTTGATATCTTGTGGGTTACGCCCCTTAGCCGCCGCCATGGCCTTGAACTTGGCGTAGAACTCGACCGAAGGTTCCTTGAGCGGCTGTGCGGTATAG
>DNHA01000047.1 GCA_003486025.1 Micrococcaceae bacterium
GCGAGGTCGCAAGGTTGCACGCGCAGGTACACCTGCGGCACCAGCGCGGTGGTGGTTGGGCCATCGGCGAGGTGATGGTCTGCTCAACCAGCCAAACGATGTCGCTGGTCAGCTGCGCCATCTGCTCGGCGGCCAGCGCAATGCCCGGGCGCAGGCCCCAGCTGCTGGCGACGGTTGCACCTGCTTCCAGCAGGGCGCGGTATTGATCCTCATCACTGGCGTAGCCATCGAGGAAACGACGACCGGTGAGTTCACCTATCAGTAGCTCCGTAGTCGCTGAGGCATCAAACCCTTCCCGCATAGCAGTCTTTGCGCGCGCAACTATTACCGATCCGTTCCAATCCGAAACAGAACGACGCGACTCAATTGCCGCGATGCGGAGCAGGACAGGCGCCTGCAGGCTCGCTGGAAATTGCTCGTCGACTTACCGTGCCATCGCCATTTGTAAGCAACTGCGACACCTCGACGCCGCAACCCACGCTTGTCCAGTTCGCACGCATTTCGTAGTTCTGACCGGACTCTGGAACGAAGCTTCGTGCCTGGTAGCAACTGGCGGAGCCGCGCTCTACCGAGCCGGGACGCCCAGCAGCTGGGCGCTGAGATTCAAGGTAGAAGGAGAATCCGGTAGTGATGGGTTGTCCAGGCCGCACCGCCATCTCAACGAAATGCTTGGGGACATCCGGTGTCTTGGGCATACCCAGATCACGCTTGCGCTGCCCGCCCATTTGAGGGCCCGCCGGATAGCCACTACCCGGCACGTCAGAACTTACGCAAGTACTGTTCGGATACACCTTTACGTTGCGCGAGCCCGCGACCCTGAGATGGGCTACACCTTCTTGCTTGGGCTCGTTGTATGACGACAGCTCACTTTTTACTACTTGCTTGATGAAGCAGCCCGACAACATGGCGCAACAGCCGAGGCCAGAAAACGTTCGTAAAATTATCTTGCAATCGATCATTCAATACATCCTTGTTAATACCTCAAGACCACGCCCAAATCTACTGAGTACGTCAGAAGCGGGGGGATATGAGATTAAAAATCACCAAATAATTCCTTGCGACCAACAGATGCTGACACCAAATAAATTGCGTTTTCCGGAACCACAAACGCCTTCATCAAAAAATCCGAAAAGAGCAGCGAGAGCTTAACCCGATCCTGTCTTTTGACGAGGCCTACACTTTAGTCTGCACCGGCTTTTTGGTAGTAGTTCAGCATGTTGAAAATAAATCAATAACCGCACGTTCCCCATGATCCCGCCGCCCAAGAAAATCACGCCAACCAACAAGCACAGACTCAAAATATTTTGTCCCTAGGCAAGCGCCGTAGCTTTCCTCATCCATAAAATAAATTCGCGCGCTCTCACCCTCAAAGTGAATCGCCCACGACTCTCTCCCCCAGTCGCCCTCCGTGCCTTCAGCCAGAGCTGCACCCAGCAATGCAATACCTTCATTTATCCACTCAATTGAACAATCAAAACCAGTACCACCATCATCCATAAGAAGACAGGAGAGCACATCCACGCCATCGGCCATAAGCAACTCGCTTTTGCATTCGGGGTAGTACTCACCATTACGCTCAGACCAAAAAAATTCGACCTTCATAATCTCACCACTCACATAACAGGGAACACAGTAACTTTCGGCGTCAGATATCCCCGGACCCTAACCCCACTCGGAGTCACCCCCTCCCAGACATTTCCATTTATAACCCTGCCACTGTACGCCGCGTCAACTTCCATCTTGATTTTATCGCCACTCCACCCTTTTGGAAACATAGTGGATTCTCCTTTGTTATTGCCTTTTGGCAGATACACCCCAGGATTACGAGGATCTGCGACCTCAATCTTCGCCTTGTAAACACCAACAGAATTGGGCACCCCTTCAGTTCCTGCAATCACCCTAATATCCCCTCCCACTAGCGAGTGCCCGCCGACCACGTTCCCGTTAGCTTTAATCTCAGCCGACAGAATATGCCCATCGTAATCTATTGGCGCGACAGCTTTGTAAGGAATAGGCCTCACAGGATGAGCTATCATCCCATCCCCACGAATATCTTCAGGCAGCAAGTGATTCGGCGTCCCAGCAGGACCCGAGGATGCAGGAACGCCATCTACTACTATACCCGCGTCCTTGGCAATCAGGGGCGGCAGCATCTTTGTCCCAAACTTCCCCAACACCAACTCATATATCGTGACGGCCCCTGCCAAGCCAAGCTCCTTGACTGGGCTCTGCTCTCCCGAATGCGTCTCGGGTGAGAACGAAGCAATCACTCGCTGACCTTGCACATAGTTATATTCGGCAAGCATTTTATTAAAACTTTCGAAACTATCTACTGCAGATAGTCCAGCCAAACCAGTCAGTCCTATCGGCACAACACACCCTGCGATGGTTGTGCACGCAGGTACAGTAGCGACAGCTCCAGCAAGTCCTCCAGCAGCCCCCCAAGCCCCCGCAACACCTCGCCCACCGTTAACCACGCGTCCAATCGTTTCGTCGTTCCTCAACAACCAGTCGTTGTAAGCATCAGCGCTCGTATAGCCATTGAATACATTTGCTTGTTTGATTTGCTGCTGCTCTGTCAAATAGGCTCGTCCCCGCTCTTCGGAGGCAACCAATACAGCCTTATAGGGATCACTATCTGCCACGCCAGCAGAGCAAAGCGCCAACGCACACATCGCATCATCCAATCGCTGTTTCTGTGCGTCGTCCTTACCCTCCTTCAGAGCAGCAAGCTTTTTACTTTCGTCTACATGCAATTGTCGATTGAACTGTTCTCCCGCCAACGCGGTCGCTGCGCCAGTCCCTCCACCTACCGCCGCACCAATGGCTACGCTTACCAGCTGCATCAGAGCTTTGCCCTCAGCGGAATCCGGATCGATTTTCTCATTGGACAAGTACTTAAAAGCCGCCAAGCTCGCAGCCTGACTGGCAGCTGCCCCGGTCAATCCGTCCAAAACACTTCCGCCGCCCAGCGCCGCAATAGCAGCGCCGACCGCGCCATGCAGGATCGCCTTCTCCTTGCTGCCTTCTTCCCAACCCATTTTCTGGGCAATGTCGCCGGCGGCACGCATGCCCACCTCACTCGCAACCTGCCCCATCTCCAGCAGCTCCTGCACCTTCTGCTGGTCAAAGATCTCCTTCAAGCCATCCTGCTGCAGGGCAGTGACATCACGCTTCAATCCATCCAGTGCCGCGGTATCGCCATTACGAACTTCCACCGTGCCAGCGGCTATATCGCTAAGCGTCACGCTGCTGGACTTCTCACTCTGCGGAACACCCACACTCGGCGCGGGTGCATTCATACCACCCGAGCTACTGCCACTCACACTGATACCGACGCTGTTGGCCTTGTACGCCGCCTCGTTCTTCAGGTCTTCCACCGACAGACTGCCGGTGCTCAGGTGGTTGCGTGATGGATCTGCCGTGCTGGCAATTGCCGCGCCGGTCAGCTGCGTGTGACCGCCAACGTAGATATCAAAGCCACCCTCGCCGGCCTGGATGCCGGTCTGCTCCTTGACGCTGGTGTAGGTGCTGTCGATTTTGCTCTGGTTGTAGTTGGCGCTGACCGAGGCGCCGCCCGTGCCCACAGCCACGTCAATCCCACCCGATACATCCTTGCGCTTGTAGTCGTTGCTGTCCTGCTGGCTGATCAGGGTCAGATCACGGCCGACGTCGGCGATGACCGTCTTGCCTTTTGCCTGCGCACCTTCCAAGGTCATGTCACGGCCACTGATCATGGTCAGTGTATTGGCCGCATCAATGGTTGTTTCTGCATGCGTGGTGCCGCTGCCATCTCCCTTGCCCTTGGCCGCGGAAGCAGCCACATACACGCCAACACCCGCCTCCGAACCGAGCGTGATGCCGATCTCCCCGCTGGATGACTTGCTGCGCTCAATCTGCTGACGGGTTTCCTGCTGTGATTTGAGAATCAGATCATTGGCGGCGACGAGGGCAACATTGTCGCCCTCCACCTTGCTGCCGATGATCTTCAGGTCGCCACCATTGCCCTGGCCATCGCCTGTGGCTTGAATGACCACGTCACCCTCACTGGCGATGCGGCTGCCCGAGGACGTGCTGGCGGTGTACTCCGTTGAGCTGGAACTCTTGCTTGCC
>DNHA01000171.1 GCA_003486025.1 Micrococcaceae bacterium
CGAGCTGATCGGCGATCTCCACCGCGGCGCGGGTGATCGCGCCACCTCGGGTCTTCGGCTGCGAGCCGAGACGCGGGATGCGATCGAGCCCATGCTGTTCGGTGGAGGAAATGATGCGTGACATCGTCTCCACGGTTTCCACCGGATAAGCGCCAACGGAGGTCTCCCCCGAAAGCATGACCGCGTCGGCGCCATCAAGTACCGCGTTCGCGCAGTCCGAAGCTTCCGCGCGAGTTGGGGTTGGCGATTCGATCATCGATTCAAGCACCTGGGTGGCGACGATGACCGGCTTAGCCCAGCGGCGGGCAAGCTCCACCGCACGCTTCTGCACCAGTGGAACTTCTTCCAGCGGTAGCTCCACACCCAAATCGCCTCGGGCGACCATAATCGCATCGAAGGCGTTGATGATTTCTTCCAGCGCTGCGACTGCCTGCGGCTTTTCGATCTTTGCGATCACCGGCAGGCGGCGGCCTTCCTCGTCCATGATTTCGTGCACGCGTTCGATGTCGCTCGCGTTGCGCACGAAGGACAAAGCAACCATGTCCACGCCGGCGCGGATCGCCCAACGCAGGTCATCTTCGTCTTTTTCACTCAGCGCCGGCACATTAACCGCAACGCCAGGAAGGTTGATGCCCTTATTGTTCGATACTTCGCCGCCGACGACCACCTCGGAACGAACCTCGGTGTCAGTGACTTCCAGTGCCTTGAGCTTGACCTTGCCGTCATTGATCAGCAGGAAGTCTCCGGGCTGCACGTCGGTTGGCAAGCCCTTGAACGTAGTGGAGCACAGGTTGCGTGTACCCAAGATGTCTTCGATGGTGATGGTGAACTTTTCGCCGACTTCCAAGATGAACTTGGCGTCGTCCTTAAAGCGTCCCAAACGGATTTTAGGGCCCTGCAGGTCGGCGAAGATGCCGACCGCACGTCCCACCTCGGCGGCTGCATTACGCACATTCGCCAAGGACTGAGCGTGCATGGAGTAATCCCCATGGCTCATATTCAGCCGGGCGACGTCAACGCCCGCTTGGAGTACCGCTACTGTGTTTTCATAGCTCGCTAGGGCCGGGCCCCATGTTGCCACAATTTTTGCGCGTCTCATACCGTCAGCCAAATGCCTTTCATGTTTGCATAGGCAAAATGCGACGAACCCGTTCGGGTTCGCCGCATCAAAGCTTATGCCATTCAAATGATGCTGATGGCTCTATCATTTGGAGCAACAGGTGCAGGAAGAGTAGTCGTTCCCATCAGGAATTTATCGACCGAGGCGGCGCATGCGCGACCCTCGGCGATAGCCCAGACGATCAGCGACTGTCCCCGACCAGCATCTCCGGCGACAAATACCGCGTCGGTATTTGTCATGTAGTAGCCATCTCGGGCGACGTTGCCCCGGTTGTCAAAATCGATGCTCAGCGCCTCGGTGAGTCCGGAAGGTTCCGGACCGGTGAAGCCAAGAGCCAGCAGTACCAGATCCGCTTTGAGTACGCGTTCGGTTCCAGGCTTCGGCAGGCGCTTGCCGGCAACGATCTCTGTCTCTGCAACTGTAACACCGATCACCTTATTTTTCTCGGTTCCCTCACCGGAAACGAAGTTCACCGTGGAGGCAAGATAGTTACGCTGCCCACCTTCCTCATGCGAAGATTGCACCTCAAAGAGCAACGGCATCATCGGCCACGGCTGATTTTCGCTGCGTTCGGCCGGCGGCTTCACACCGATCGCCAGCGTGGTCACCGAGGCGGCCCCCTGGCGCAACGCGGTACCGATGCAGTCCGAACCGGTGTCCCCTCCGCCAAGCACGATCACATGCTTGCCTTGAGCGTCGATGCTGGTCTTCTGCCGCGCACCGGAGACCACACGATTGCTCTCGGTGAGGAACTCCATCGCATGATGCACCCCGTCCAGCTCACGTCCGGCAATAGGCAGCTCACGCGGAACGGTAGACCCGGTGGCAACAACCACCGCGTCATAATCCCGGCGCAGCTGCTCCCAGCTGATGTCCTTGCCAATCTCGATGCCGGTGCGGAAGATCGTGCCTTCGGCTTCCATTTGGGCCAGGCGCAGATCGATCACCTGCTTTTCCAGTTTGAAGTCAGGAATGCCAAAGCGCAGCAATCCGCCGATCGCCTCGTCACGTTCATACACCGCCACGGTGTGGCCGGCGCGGGTCAGCTGCTGCGCGGCTGCCAGTCCGGCGGGACCCGAACCGATAATCGCCACGCGGTGCTCGGTATGGCGTGCCGGCGGGCAGGGCACAAAATCGCCTTGCTCCATCAGACACTCGGCCAGCTCGGCCTCGACCTGCTTGATCGTCACCGCAGGCTGGTTGATGCCCAGTACGCAGGCAGCTTCGCAGGGAGCCGGGCACAGCTTTCCGGTGAGTTCCGGAAAATTGTTGGTGCTCAGCAGCCTGGCGGCAGCATCGTCCATCCGCCCGCGGTAGGTCAGATCGTTGAACTCCGGGATCAGGTTTCCCAGCGGGCAGCCGTTATGGCAGAAAGGGACGCCGCAATCCATGCAGCGGCCGGCCTGCTCGGTTAAGGTGCCCGCCGCTTGGCGTTCAACGACCTCGCGGTAGTCCATCAGGCGGATGGGAACCGGACGCTTAGGCTGGGTGACGCGATCGGTTACCTTCAAAAAACCTCGTGGATCAGCCACGGGTCACCTCCAAAATCTTGCTCCACACCTGCGGCGAATCGGGATTCTCCCCGTCAGCTGCGGCTTGGGCACGTACTTGTTGAACCGCGGCAAAATCGCGCGGGATGATGCTGCTCAGCCGGGTGCGGGTATTCTCCCAATCGAGCACCAGGCGCTGCGCCAGCGGTGAGGCGGTCAGCGCAATATGCTCGGTGAGCAGCGCAAAAATGCTCTCAGCCTCCGCATCGGTGATCGCTCCGATGAGCAGATCGCCCTGTGCGGCAGCCAGCGGGTTCAGCGTGGCGGGGTCAAAGTCCAGCACCCAGGCGGTGCCACCGGAGAACACGGCGCCGAAGTTGCGCCCGGTCTGCCCCAGAATCAGCACCTGGCCGCCGGTCATGTACTCGCAGCCGTGTTCGCCGATGCCTTCGGTTACGATCGACGCTCCCGAATTACGCACCGCAAAACGTTCGCCCACCATGCCGTTGATGAACAATTCACCGCTCGTAGCTCCGTAACCCACAACATTTCCGGCGATCACCTGCTCTTCGGGGTGTGACAAGGTGGTATGCGGCGGATGAATCGCGATCCGGCCCCCTGACAATCCCTTGCCGACGTAGTCATTGGCATCTCCGGACAGCTGCACGGTGATCCCGGCAGGCAGGAAGGCGCCCAAGGACTGGCCGGCACGGCCGGAAAGGTTCAGCGTAATCGTGTCCGCTGCCAGCTGCTGGATTCCGAAGGTTTTGGTCACGTGGTGGCCAAGCAGCGTACCCACCGAACGGTCGGTGTTCACGATNNACCACCGGCAGCCGGTCGCGCAAGGCCGGTTGCGCCGCAGCCAGGAACTTCTGGTCCAGGTGCTCTTCCAAGCCATGTTCCTGGCCGATCCGGCGGCGCCGTGCTGCCAGTTCCACGGCCGGCACATGGGTGATCGCCTCCAGCGCCAGCCCCTGGATCTTTTCATGCGCGGCCAGCTGCGACGCGGAACCGGTCAAGAGTTCAACCCGTCCGATGACTTCCTGCAGCGTGCGCGCACCGAGTGAGGCCAGCAGCTCGCGGACCTCTTGGGCGATGAACTCGAAGAAGTTCACCACAAATTCGGCTTTGCCGGTAAAGCGCTCACGCAGCTTCGGGTTCTGCGTGGCGACGCCTACCGGGCAGGTATCCAGATGGCATACGCGCATCATGATGCAGCCCGAAACCACCAGCGGGGCGGTGGCGAAACCGAACTCTTCGGCGCCCAAGAGCGCACCGATGAGCACATCGCGCCCGGTCTTCAGCTGCCCGTCAACCTGCACGGTCACCCGGTCGCGCAGCCCGTTGAGGATCAGCGTCTGCTGCGCCTCGGCCAGGCCCA
>DNHA01000051.1 GCA_003486025.1 Micrococcaceae bacterium
ATAGTTCGCGGAGAGCCGTGTGGTGCTCAAGGAGAACCAGCTTGAAAGCGAATGGATTTGGCGGATCGGTCTTTGCCGGAGCGATGGGGGCTTTGCTGGTGGCTTGCCAGCCCGGTGGCACACCGGCACCGGTCGGAACTGCCCCCGTTGCAGTCGAGAATAGCCCGCAGGTTAGTAGCCCGGCGGATGTTCCTTCAGAAGCTCCCTCTGCTTCGAGCGTCGAGGAAAGCTCCGCTATCGCTAGTTTCCGGAAGTATTGCTATGACACCCAGAGCGATACAGCGAAGGTGACGCGGTTAATTGAAGTTGATGCATTACAACCTGCTGACGAGGCGGCCAGCGGCTACTCCAGGGCGCCTCAGCGAGGGCGGCGACAGATGTATACGCTCCCGTCGAAAGGAAATGGGACGTCATCGTTCAACCTCGTGATCAACAACGTGGGAGTGTGTGGTGTTCAGGTCAGTGGTGAGGCAGCGGCCGTGCTGGAGGCGGATATCATCAAATCGTTCAACGCCTTCCGTGTGCCTGCCCCGCAGAATCCCGCAGTCCGCGCCGGCGTTTTCATTCCCTACGGTTCATCGGTTAGTGAACAAGACGTCCGTAGGCACGGATTGATCAATACCATGACATCTGACGCCAAGAGCGTTGCCATGGTGATCTATATCCCGCCATTGCAGGCCGAAGAGATCTTGGCGAACGCCCGTGGACAGTAGAGTGTTCGCTGACGGCTGTCGTTTTCTGACAATAGCCATCTCTCGTTTTCGCTTTCAACCAGTTCGAACGGAATGATTCAGTGATAGGAGGAGCCGATTCAATGGCTAGCCAGTGTCTTGATCCCATCAATGGTCGCGGTCCATACGTCGAAAAGATGCTTGGTCGCCACGCTGAATCCTTGGAAATCACCGGCTCTCTTGCAACTGCTGGTGAACTATTTGTCGCCAGCCTTGAGATATCAGCCGACGATCCGCATCAGCTCATCCCTACCTGCCTTCTCATCAGGCAGGTGTCAGGGCTTCGTGCGCTGGCCCTCTTGGCAGTGAACGGGTTCTACACCGAAGCGCTGGGACACCAACGAAGCCTAATGGAGGCGCTGGCCCGTCTGTCGGCTTTAGTAGCTCGCCCTGAGTTGCTTCAGGACTATCTGATCCAAGACGTCTTGAATCGGAAGAAGATGTTGGGCGACATCCTCAACTTCCGCCAGGACTGGCCGCCTGAGATGGTTCCCGAGCCGTCGGATGAGGAGTTGCGGCAGGAAATAGCAGAGGCTACCCACCGTTTGACCCACTTCAAAGATCAGCAAGGACGGACGGCCCGTGACATCAAGACACTTGATTGGGCTCAGATAGGTGGCGTGGATCAGCTGATGTATGGCAGGTTCGTCATGGCCTCTGAGGCGCTTCATTTTTCACCGAAGTCTTTGGAAGGCCTGTTGGTGACCAACGGGGACGTTCTAGAGTCGATACGCATAGGTCCGGAGGAAAGGGACTTTGATCACCTTCTGATGACGTCCTGTCGCTATGTTTTCGTGGGTATACAGCGGCTTGCAAACCATCTGGGCGTTGACCTTCTGGGCGATGTGGAAGATCTGTATCAGCGTTTCAATACGCTTGATGAGCGGATGGCCGACGATGCGCTCCGCGAGGAGTGAAGTCAGCACATCGATCATGGTGATGCCTGATTCGCGAGCTCAGAGACGGTAGTGGCCCGTTCCGGCGGCATACCTAGCGCAGGACGATGCGTGACGACGACAGCGCCAATGCGAGCAAAACGGGGTAGAGAAACAGCCACTTGAAGGCACCCCAAAGCAGGCCGTTGCTCGTCGCCGCGTGCCGCTCAGGTGCTGGAGCGTTTGCTGGCCACGCAAACCCATGCGCCAGAGCCTTCATGTGCCATGTCGTCCGCCGACGGGGATCCCGGATGAGGATGCCCGGCGGCTTGGCGTAAATCCGCCATCCCTTTAGAAACGCCTTGTGGCGCCACGCGTATTCATGAACCTCTGCATCGGCCTGGGTTCCGGTCATGCTGGAGAGCGGAACAAAGGAAAACGTTTGTCCCTGCCAGCCTCCGCGACTACTCCGGTGCTGCTGCTCCCGTTGCCTCAAGTCCACGGTTTGACCGACGTAGCAACAGCCATTGGAAAAGAACAGGACGTAAAGGTGCCGGATGCGGGGCAAGTATTTTTGGTTGCGTTTCCAGGCCAAGGGTCCTCCATCAATGGGTATACCTACATACCCATAGAGGAGAATCCGGGTTCGTCAAGCGGCCCAACGAACAAGGGCCCCGAAGGACCCTTGCCGAGATCGATCACCTCCTTAGTCCACCGCGAAATCGTTAACGCCCCAGGTTGATGCTCACCCCGAAACCAGCCACCGGCTTGTTGCCAGAGCCGAAGCTCACGCCAGCCGAGACGCTGGTGCGCTCCGAGATTCGGGCCCCCCAGCCGACGCTCATCGCCGCTTCGCCACCCGAGAAACCCACCCCAACGTTCAAGTTGACCTGGCCGACGGCAGCCCCGCCATTCGCCGCCGCAGCGGTGGCCATCTGGGACATCGCTCCGAGCTGCGCCCCGAGCCCATTGGACCGACGGTCCTGGTGGCGCAAGCGGCGGTCGGTGTCTGTCCACCGGTCGTTCCAAGCTTGCTGAGCGTCCCAAAGCTGGCCGCCATTGACGGCATCGGTCGAGCCCTGCTCGATACGCCCACTGGCAACGTTGGTCACGCGCTGATTGCCTGCATTGACACCCGCCGTGGTGACCGAGGGACCGCCTTGAACCTTCACGCCTTGGGCGTTGACTGTGGTCGCGCCGACGCTCACTGATCCCGCGTCCGACAGCTGCACGTTGTCGCTGACCGCAACGGTTTGGGTGCCGTCTGAGTTGTTGGTGACTTCGACGTTCTTGCCCGCCTTTGCAGTTGAGCCCGAGCCGGTCCCTGCGGTTCCATCTACGCCATCGTTGCCAGCGGGCCCTTGGACCCCAGGCTCCCCTTTCAGGCTTGCCAGCCAATCTTGTTCATTGCCCTGGAAACCGTTGGCCAATGCCACCTCGTAGGCGCTTAATCCATCTGCGCCACGCGGGCCAGGCGTGCCCGAGCCGCTGCCTGGGTTTTGCTCAAGGGAGGTCACGCGCCCGTCCAGATCATCCAAGGCCGCTCCAACGGTTTGATGCGTGGCCCCGCTGCGGAACTGATAAATGGGCGCGACAAAGTTGCCGTTGACGAACGTGGCGCCGCCGCCCAGCGCTTGGGCCGCCTGACGGACCTGCCCTAGGTTTGCGACGTCGGTGTCCGAGGTGCCGGCGCGAACGTTGGTGATGCGACGAGTGCTCTGGCCCCCGTCCTCATAAGTGGATCCCACGCTGACTTCGTCGCTGGCCCAGCAGCGGCTATGAGAACCCAAAGCGACGCAATCCTGCGCTCGGGCCTCAGCCCCAACGCCTAACGCAAGCGACTGAAATGCATCGGCAACGGCAGAAGTGCCTATGGCGACGGCATGGTCAGCGTTTGCCTCTGCCAAGGTGCCTTGAGCAATCGATGCATTGCCCCGCGAACGGCTGAAGTAGCCAAAGGACATGGAAAGATCCCCACTGGCTTGCGCCTGCACCCCTTGAGCTACCGACTTAACACCGGTCGCGACCGCTTGTTGTCCAACGGCTACCGCATCTTCGCCACCAGCAAAGCTCAAAGTGCCGATGGCAACAGTCCTCGCTGCCGCCGCATTCGCGGCTTGGCCAATGGCCATCGAGTTCTGGCCCGATGCCTGAGCATTGGTGCCAGACGCCTGCGCGTTGTCACCGGACGCATTGGCCTGAATCCCGTTCGCGATGGCTCCGTTGCCCGTAGCAATCGCGTAGGCTCCTGTATCAGTAGAGTTGTGTCCAGATGCCTGGGCGTATTC
>DNHA01000175.1 GCA_003486025.1 Micrococcaceae bacterium
GAATATAAGTGTTGTGAGTCGTAAATTCTCTTATTTAGTTTCGTCGCGAGCCACTAACGGGATCCCAGGCTCGTCTTTGTGATGCGGTTCAACGCTCTGAAAACCGGGTCCGATGACCGGCAGAGCAGTGGTTGCTGGACGGCGTTCGTCCTCGTCCGCCGGGCCACGCCAACCCTGAATCGGAAGTTCAAATTTATTCACCAGTCGCTCCGAGAATGGAGTCGTATTAAGCCTGGCCAAAAGCACTGGCTTGTCACTGCGAGTAACCTCGATACGAGCTCCGGGAGGCAGGTCAATTGTTCGACGGCCATCGCACCACAGCACGGCGCCGGCTTCGGAACGGGTTAAGATTTCAACCGCCATAATCGAGTCTGGCGAAACCACCAATGGCTTGGCAAATAGTGCGTGGGCGCTAATAGGAACCATAATCAGCGCTGCCACTTCGGGCCAAACTACGGGGCCGCCAGCAGAAAATGCGTAAGCAGTGGAGCCTGTCGGAGTAGCCATGACTACGCCGTCGCAACCAAAAGTAGATATCGGTCGACCATCGACTTCGATGACAACCTCAATCATGCGTTCGCGATTAGCCTTTTCAACTGCGGCTTCGTTCAGTGCCCAAGTTTCGGCAAGACAAATATTCTCCCGCCAAACCTGTACTTCGATAGCCATCCGTTCTTCAACGGTATAAGCACCAACCACCAAAGCATGTACGGTGTCCGCTAATTCGTATCTCTCGGCCTCGGCTAGAAAACCCACATGTCCAAGATTCACACCAACCAACGGCAAAGATGCTTCACGCACTAGTTCCGCTGCGCGCAGCACTGAACCGTCTCCACCGAGAACTACGCCCAAGTCCACCTGCTCAATGGTGCAATCGTGACCAAGAATGTCGATTTGCAGCTGGAGACCGTCGCTAGCAGATTGCATTGCTTCATGATCTTTTTTGCGCATTACGGGACGCACGCCGGCGGCGTTGAGCAACCCACAAGTTTCAATTGCCGCGGCGATCGCTTCTTTGCGACCCGTGTGTGTGAAAACTAGGATGCGGCGCAAGGCTGGCTGCCCCTCTCGGGTTAGAAGTATGTGCTTGGCGATGAGGAGTACACCGCTCAAGCAATTCACTTCTAAGAATAGTCAACTACTTCCCACAATTTGGCTTCATCGACGGCTTGTTGATTACTCATAGGAGGTTTTCCGAGCCAGAGAAAAAATTCAACGTTGCCATCCTGCCCGGGCAAGGGGCTACGGGCCAGACCACAGAGTTGCAAACCAACGTCCCGCGCTGATGCTACGACGCTTCCAATGGCACTGCGACGTAGCTCGGGAGACAAAACGACGCCGGTTCGATTTATGTTTTCACGTCCGACTTCAAATTGAGGCTTCACCATCAGCACGAGTGATCCACCCGGGCGTGTCGCACGTGCCAATGCGTCGATTACCAAACGCAATGATATGAATGATAAGTCGGCTACAACCAGATCGACTTCTCCCCCAATATCCTCGGGGTTCATATACCTGACATTGAGACCTTCAAACACCGATACTCGGGAGTCCTCACGAATTTTATTCACGAGCTGCCCGTGTCCGACATCCGCTGCCATCACATGTTTGGCACCGCGACGCAGTAGCACATCTGTAAATCCGCCGGTAGATGCACCGGCGTCTAGACAGCGCAGCGACTCAGGCGAAATGGTCGTAAATACATCTAGCGCACCGGCAAGTTTATGGCCAGCACGCGAAACATATTCTTCTGCTTCGCTAGCTAAGACTTCGAGCTCAGATTCCGGAGTAACGTTCTTCGAAGCCTTGGTAGCAACTGCCCCATTGAGCAGAACTCGTTCCGCGTCAATAAGCTTGGCAGCTTCGGTCCGCGATCGAGCTAGTGACCGTTGTACTAGTACTTGATCAAGCCGGGTCACGCGCGGTACTCCGTTGAGTTAAGCTGCGACTGAAGAGTAGCCAGTAGCTGTTCATATACCGCAGAATGTTCTGTTATGTCCTGCTGGGCAAGGGATGAGAGCGTGTAGTCCAGCGCTTCATCTTCCAATATTGATGCCGGCTTGGGACCAGGTGTTGGCATATTCATGTGGGCTACCTCTGAGCTCGTCGCAGGGTGTCCAATCCGCGCGAGGTGAATTGGATTTCGGGACTGACATNNCGCGGCACGCCATGCATTTAGGTCTGACGCATTGCCACTGACCTCTATAGACTCACCGTCAACCTTAGCGATTGACTCTCCGACTTGTACGCCGTAGCCGAGCACTTTTATTGTTGGGTAAGGTCGGTAAAGATCTGCGAGGCTGGAAATAAGGTAGTTTGGGCGCTCCGATACCGGGGCACCAAGTGCGCTACGGGGAGAATCTACACCAGTCAATACCAGCGCAGTAGAAAAGCCGGCCTTGTATCCTCCAAGGATATCGGTATCCAAACGATCCCCGACTACAAGCGGACGCCGCGAATCCAACCGATCCGCCGCACGTTCAAATAAGAACGACTCTGGTTTTCCTGCAACACGGGGTGTCACCCCGGTGGCTAGTTTCACCGCTTGAACTAATGAACCGTTACCTGGTGCGATACCCTCGGCCCGAGGAATAGTTAGGTCGGTGTTCGTCGCAACCCACTGTGCCCCGTTGTTGATGGCATAGCTAGCCTCGGCAAGATCGTTCCAAGAAACGGCCGGGTCGAAACCTTGAATTACAGCCGCGGGTTGATCTTTATGTGACTCTACGACTTCAAGTCCCCGCACCGCAATGCATTCACGTAGGTACGGGGACCCCACAACTAATACCTTGCTGCCCGGATTTAATTCACGTGCCAATAGCTCGGCGCCGGCATCAGCAGATCCGAAGACCTGTTCTGCACCGGTTTTCACACCCAGTTGACGCAAATGAGCGGCAACTGACATTGGCGAACGTCCCGCATTGTTCGTTATGAACGCAAGAGCGACATTAACTTCTGCGAGTGCGTTCAACGACTCGACGGCGTCTGGGATCCCGTTGGGACCTGCATAGACGACACCATCGAGATCTGAAAGAACGGAATCAAATCCGGAGATCAGCATTCGGTACTAAGTCCTACTTCTGTGAGTCGTTTTCTTTTTCGGCTTCGGTGGCATTATCGGTTTCGGTATCGGTTTCAACCTCAACTGAATCAACCTCAACCAAGCCGTCTTCTTCATCGATGCCGATTTCTTCGGTCTCAACGTCGGCCACTTCGTTCTCAGTCGAGTCAACTACGTCGACAGCGTCATCTGCGGAGTCCACAGCAGTGTTCTCGTCAACAAGATCTCTGGCGCGGGGGCGTTCGTCCTCTTCATCCATCTCTGGAGCTAGGTCCATGATAAAGGAATCGGCTTCTTCCTCGATGCCAAGCGCACGCTCTGCGACAGAAACCTGAGCGAACCAACGCTTGGAATCCTCAGTGCGGCCCGCTCCTGCAAGCAGATCAGCATAAGCGGTAAACAAACGAGGGCTGAAGGAATAAGCGCGATTGAAATCAAGCTGTTCCAGAGATTCCAACTCGGCAAGTGCCTGGTCCAGTTTGCCCAAGTCGCCGTAAGCGCCTGCGGCAACTATGTGCATCTCGACCTTGACCGCGGATTCCAGGTTTGCACACTCGTCTGAATGTGCAAGCTCAATGGCCTTTTCAGCACGGCCCAAACCACGCAGCGAGTCTGCGATCAATGGAAGGTTGTAGTCCGAACCGGAGATACGTCGGTGAGTACGAAGCTCGCGCAGCGAATCCGCGTACTTGCCTGCGTGATAAGCAGCAATGCCTACGGCTTCACGGACAACTGCAACGCGACCGCCGCGACGTGAGGCCGCCATGGTGTGCTCGTAAGCGAGCTCAGGATCATCCTCGAGCAGACGGCCAGCCATAACTAGGTGCTTAGCGACCCAGCTAGCCGAGCGTTCTTCGAGGTACCGCAGCTGGGCGCGTGCAACACGATCCAATTCCTTGCCGGTAACGTCCTCATCGATATCTGGGGACTGTTCACGGTCCGGACGGTTCGAAATCCGTAGGTCGCCAGGGTTGTGAGCGCGTGGTGCATCATTGGAACGTTCGTCGAATCGGTTACCGCGGAAACCTTCTTCGCGGTTGTCATCGCGCTTGA
>DNHA01000114.1 GCA_003486025.1 Micrococcaceae bacterium
ATCGCATGTGGTGAGTGTGGATCGGCGACTCGATCTTTTGCTGTCCGGGATTCGGCCGCTGAACGCACCTTTTCCAGTAGCCGCAGTGCATGGGCCGCCGTGTCTGAGGCGAGCTCTCGCCCGGCCTTAGTGGCTGAACGCTCGTTTGGTTTTTCTGACGCCGGGGCGTTGCGCTGATTCCTGGTCATATACGCTGCACCTTCCACATTCACCTTGATGTTCGCCTTGTTTGCGGCTGTGCCGGGAATGCCGGCGCAGCCGCAAAACAGGGAGATCTGTCTACAGCATCTAGCTTAGTCCCGCGTGGTTAGAGCGAATGAATCAGTTCAACCACACGAGTGAGCACCGTCGGATCGGTGGTCGGCGGCACACCGTGGCCAAGATTGACCACATGGCCACGTGCCTTCGCACCGCTGGCGACGACCTGGCGGACATGTGCCTCAAGAACTTCCCAGGGAGCTGAGAGCAATGCAGGATCAATATTTCCCTGAACCGAGACGCTCTGGCCTAGGCGTTCAATGGCGGTTTCCAAAGGAATCCGGTAGTCCACGCCTACGGTGTCAACACCCGAATCGCGCATAGCCGTGAGTAATTCACCGGTTCCGGTGCCAAAGTGAATCAATGGCACCCCGGTGTCACGCACGAAGTCCAATGCACGCGAGGAGTATGGTGCGACAAATTTCTGGTAATCAGGCAGGGACAGCGAACCGGCCCACGAGTCAAAGAGCTGCGCAGCCGAAGCGCCGGCTTCAACTTGCGCACGGAGGAACTTGCCGGACGCGTCTGCGGCCCAGTTCATCAGCTTGTCCCAGACTTCTGGTTCAGCATGCATCATGGTGCGCGGACCGAGGTGGTCGCGGCTTGGCTTGCCCTCGACCATGTAGGCGGCCACGGTGAATGGGGCGCCGGCGAAGCCAATCAGCGGGGTGCTGCCCAGTTCTGCAACGGTCAAGGCCACCGCTTCGCGGATGGGGTCTAACGACTCATCGGTGAGTTCTGGCAGGTTATCCACGTCTTCGGCGGTGCGGATTGCCTTGTCCAGGACCGGGCCAACACCGGGCACAATATCCACGCCAACGCCTGCAAGGCGCAACGGAATCACAATGTCGGAGAAGAAGATGCCCGCGTCGACCTTGTGGCGGCGTACTGGCTGCAGCGTAATTTCGCTGGCCATGGCCGGGTCCAGGCAGGAATCGAGCATGCTCACGCCTTCGCGGAGCTTGAGGTATTCAGGCAGTGAACGCCCTGCCTGGCGCATGAACCACACCGGGTGGTGGCTCGGGGTGCGGCCAGTCAAGGCTTGGATCAAAGCGGAATCAGAGGTACGTCCATCAACGAAGGGATGGTTCTGCGACAGAGTCATAATTCAATCATGCCAACTCTGAAGCGCAAAAGGCTATTTACTCCGTTCACCGACAGATGAAGGTGAGCAACATAACTGCATGAAAATAGCTGATCTTAGGTTCGCCTGCGTTGTTTGGACCCCTATTTCGGCCTACTCTGGGGACATTGTGGTTTTCTTATCTCTTGTTGCATCGCATTCACAGCTCGATTTGGAGACCGTGGCACAACTTAGCGCCTCGGCCAACGGGCTAGCCGCCGCCTCTACCAATGGGTCGGCGGTGATCAATGGCGCCGTCGTCCTGGCGACATGCAACCGTTTTGAGGTTTACGCCGACGTGGAAAACGTCGAAGAAGCAACCGAGCAGCTGGTCAACGAACTAGCTGCGAATACCGAGCTCTCCGCAGATTTCCTCACTCGGCGGCTGACCGCGCTGGAAGGCGAACCGGTGATCAGCCATCTCTTCTCGGTGGGAGCCGGGCTCGATAGTGCAGTCGTTGGAGAACGCGAAATCGCCGGCCAGGTCCGCCGTGCCCTCACCCAGGCGCAACAAGAGAAGACGACCACCAGCAACCTCACCCGGCTTTTCCAGAACGCCACGCGCGCTGCGAAGGATGTTGGAAGCCGGACGCAGCTTGGTTCCCAAGGAAAGTCGGTCGTTTCGGTCGCTTTAGACCTTGCCGAAGAATTGATGAACGAAAGCCGTAGCTGGGAAGACCAGGACATTGTCCTGTTCGGCACCGGCTCCTACGCCGGCGCAACGATCGCGTTGCTCAAGGAACGTGGAGTGAAGCGCATTAGCGTCTACTCGCATTCGGGACGCGCCGCCGATTTCACCGACAAGCGTGGCGGTTTTCCGCTGAACAGCGAACAGTTGCCGCAGGCACTGCGTGAAGCAGATGTCATCATCGGTTGTTCAGGTGGCGGAAATCGTTTGGACAGTGCCGCACTGACCGAGCTGCGCGTCAAGGGTCATTCACTGATCGCCATCGACATGGCCCTCACCAACGACTTTGACCCGGCTCTGGCTCAGCTCGACGGCGTGGATCTGATCACCCTCGAATCGGTACGGATGGCCGCGCCGACCGAACAGGCCCTGGCCGTGCATGACGCAACCAGGATCGTAACCCAAGCTGCCAGGGAGTTCTCCGCTTCCCAGCGCGAACGCGAAGCCGATCACGCGATCGTCGCCTTGCGTGCACATACTAAAACAGTCCTCGACGCCGAAGTAGCCAAGGTACGTGCCCAGCATGGTTGTACCGCCGCTGCTGAAGAAGTTGAATTGGCTATGCGCCGGATGATGCGCCAGCTACTGCATGTCCCCACCGTGCGGGCACGTGAGCTGGCCGCCCAAGGCCGTACCGACGAATATGTCTCAGCCCTTGAGACCCTCTACGGCCTGGACCTGAGCGACCCGCTTCGCAATACCGTCCCGGCCAGCACCGCTGCACCGCAATCCCTGTCGGCTGCGGATGCCAGTTGTCCAGCAGTTCCTGCCGAACAAAGCGCATAAGCGCAACAGACACCCTGCGTTTACCGGCGCTTTTTTCCCCGCAACGTGGAATACTACTTGCTAGTAGGAGCTGGTTTTACGTGCGGACAACTCGCATGTGGCTTTCGCACACGGCAGGTTGAAAGGTCTAGACAATGGCGGAACTTGGGGAAATCAAAAGTCCACGCACGCAGCGAATGCCTCGAGAAGCGCGCCGTCGCCAGTTACTTCAAGCAGCGCATCAAGTCTTCGTAGCACATGGTTACCATGGTGCCTCCATGGACGAGATTGCCGAAGTTGCTCTGGTTTCCAAACCAGTTCTCTACCAGCATTTCCCCGGCAAGCGCGAACTCTACCTGGCCCTCTTGGACTCGCATCTAGCCGATTTCACGAAGCTGCTCGACGATGCCATCGCCTCAACTGAGGATAACCGGCACCGCGTCTTCGCGACGATTAATACCTATTACCAGTACATCAAGCGTGAATCCCAGGCATATCGGCTCATTTTCGAATCAGATGTGCTTTCCGATCCACTCATTTCAGCACGTATCGAAGAGTTCAATAATGCCCTGGCCGTTTCCATCTCGAAGGTCGTCGTGAAAGACACCGACCTGAATGAAGACGAAGGACTTTTGATTGGCCGCGCCCTTGCTGGGCTGTCACAGGTTTCCGCACGTTACTGGGCCACCAGCGATGAGCCGGTTGATCAAGAAACCGCCGTGGATCTGATCTCACGTTTAGCTTGGCGCGGAATTTCACGGTTCCCGAAGGAAAACTAGTTAGATTTGTTTAAGAGTCCCCCAGACGGGACTCGTAATTCTTTCGAGAGGATCATTGACAATCATGGAAATCCGGATTGGCATTCAGAATGTAGCCCGTGAAGTCGTACTCGAATCCGAGCTGAGCAACGCCGAAGTGAACGAGCTCGTCTCCAAAGCGATCTCCGAGGGCAGCGTGCTCTCAATGAAGGATCCCAAAGGCCGCGAGGTGCTTGTCCCGGCAGCCGGAATCGCCTATGTCGAGGTTGGTCCCGAAGAGACCCGTCGCGTGGGTTTCGCGCACTAGGCAGTCTTCAGCTTCATCCTCTCGTGGCCGTTCCAATATTCTGGGGCGGCCACGAGGCGTTTAAGCGTGCTTCGCATCACATATTTGTGATAATCCTAGATATGTGACTAATCCACGGATCCATAGCCCCCGCAAACATGCCGCCGCCAGCCTGGACGAGCTGCTGCTCGCACTGGAAAAGGAATTCGAAGTTCCTGCGCCCTTTGACCCAACCGCGTTAGCCGCCGCTGAACAAGCGGTGGCCAACGTGGCTCCTGCGCCCAATGACCATACGGCACTTCCCTTTTTCACCATTGATCCCCAGGGCGCCACCGATTTGGATCAAGCGATGTATCTGGAACGCGCAGGCGAAGGATACGCAGTGAACTACGCTATTGCCGACGTTCCGGCGTTTGTGCACTTGGGCAGCAAACTTGATGAAGTCACCAGATCACGCGGCCAGACTTTTTATCTGCCGCACCGCAAGGTCAGCCTGCACCCACCGCTGATCTCTGAAGATCAAGGTTCGCTGCTTGCCGGACAGGTACGCCGAGCCTTCTTGTGGCGCATCAGCTTGGATCTCGACGGCGCGGTCACCGACGTGCAGCTGACCCGCACCACGATCAAATCCCGCGAGCAGCTCGATTACCGCACGGCCCAGCAAAAGCTAGATGCTTCCCAGGGCGGCGAGCAGCTAGAACTCTTGGCCGAAATTGGTGCATTGCGCATCAAACAAGAACGCCTGCGCGGCGGTGCGTCGCTGAACCTTCCCGATCAAGAAGTCGAACCGGAAGCCGACGGCTACAAACTCGTCAGCGGCCAATCCTTGCCGTTGGAAGATTACAACGCACAGATCTCCTTGCTCACCGGAATTGCCGCGGCACGCATCATGCTCGAGAACGGCACCGGAATCTTGCGCACCATGCCCGCGCCGGATGAAAAAGATCTCGCCGAATTTACCGAGCAGACCCGCCTGCTCGGCCGTCCGTGGGACCGGAAGCTGAGCTACGGCGAGTATCTGCGCACGCTGGACGTCAACGATCCCCGGCAGCTGGTGATCATGCACCGGGCAGCCTCGCTATTCCGCGGAGCCGACTACGAGGTGATCAACGGCCAAGCTGAAGCGGACCTGGAGCAGGCAGCCATTGCAGCGCCCTATGCGCACACCACCGCGCCATTGCGCCGCTTGGTGGATCGCTTCGTCTTGCTGT
>DNHA01000356.1 GCA_003486025.1 Micrococcaceae bacterium
CCGGTTCTTCGCGGCAATAAATTGCTGCGCACCGGGCGTGGGGGCAATGCTCGTGCTGCGTTGCACTTGGCCTTTTAGCCCTGTAGCCCTAGCGGTTCCTTCGAGGGCTTTGGTTAGAGAACACTATTGACTGAATCGATGTGAGTAGGAGTGGAGCCTTCTTAGCGCCCGTTGAAATTTCCTGTGAATTGACAGCCAGGAACAGCATTGTTCACTTAGCGTATTATTAGATAGGTAAGATACTTTTGTGGGATTGATAAATTTCGACAAGAACCCGGCTGGGCACGGAGGTTTCATGCTTTCGCTGTGCCTGCCGACAGCGATTGCTTTGTGCAACCGGACGCCGGAATTTATGCAGGTAATACCAAAATCATACGATGAATCAGTGAGTGAAACCGATGGAAAATATTGATCTGCAGCCCTTTGACGCCGTAGTGCTGATGTCGTTTGGAGGTCCTGAAAAACCCGAGGATGTTCTTCCGTTCCTGCAGAATGTGACCCGGGGCCGCGGAATCCCGGATGAACGTCTGGAAGAAGTCGGGGAGCATTACTACCTTTTCGGAGGGAAGTCTCCCATTAACGAACAAAATCAGGCATTACTGCAGGCTCTGAAGAGCGAATTCAGCTCCCGCGGCATTCTCACGCCGCTATTATGGGGAAATCGCAATTGGAACCCATACCTTACCGACGTTATCCGGGAGCACGCTTCTAACACTGGTGCGCGGAATTTCTTAGCCATTGATACCTCGGCATACTCCTCCTACTCGTCATGCCGGCTATATCGTGAAGACTTTGCTGAAACGGTGGACACACTGGACAGTGAGGGGCTAAAGATCGCTTTCGAAAAGATTCGGCAGTACTACAACCACCCCGGATTCGCAGAAGCAGAGCTGAAATGCGTGCGGGATGGGCTGGCAGGTTTTAAGGAAATTGTCGGCGAGCTAGATCCTGCACGCCATAAGATTCTGTTCGTTACCCACTCGATCCCATCCACGATGCAAGCCACCTCAGAACGTTTTACCCCGGGGTACCAAGCACAGCATGAGGAACTGATCAGGTGGATCGGACAAGAACTCGATGGTGGCGAAAAGCTTGATGCCGAACTGGTCTTCTGTTCCCGTTCGGGCTCTCCGCATACTCCTTGGTTGGAGCCTGACATCAACGATCGTATGCGTGAGCTTTCCGACGAAGGTATAGATGGTGTACTCGTAGTCCCTATCGGGTTTGTCTCTGATCATATGGAGGTCAAATTCGATTTGGACACTGAAGCTGCACAAACAGCCCAAGAACTTGGAATGTCCTTTCTTCGCGCAGACAGCGTGGGGACTTCTGCACCATTTGTCCGTGGACTAGTTGACTTGGTGGTTGAACGAGTAGCGCAGGTCAGAGGAGAACAGGTTGATCCCGCAGTGATCAACGGTGGGATGGCGCTGAGTCCAGGCAGCGGAGCATGTTCCTTGACGTGCTGTGAAGGTGCAAAGTGGAAAAATACAGTTCCAAATTGGAGCCGGTCTGTACCCCAAGGGTGAGCAAAAAACTTGGCTGCTTGCTCGCGCGCGCACGCCCTTGGAAGGTGCAATGAGATAAGCAATAATGCGCAGATAACAAGTGATGCCTACGCGTTAGGATCACCACAATCTTCCACCGTGCAACAGCAGGGAAAGGGGCGGTGTACCAAGCGTGACTGTTTCTGCTTACGAAGCTACTTTTAGATTCCATGTGAGCGATCTCTTGAGATTTGCCGCGCTATTCTTGGTGCCCCTGGCGTGGATGAAGGCAGGCCCTGCTGCCGCTTCAGCGATGGCTCTGGTTTCCGGCGGCACATGGTTGCTTCGATACTATGCAGGAACTCGTACGCTAGATGTGACCGGCCAGCTAGTCTTCATCTCCGCGGGGATATTTAGCTCGATTGGACTCTACCAAGCTATCTGGTGGTTGGATCTGGCGGTGCACTTAGTCGTCATGGCAGTGGTTACCGCCTTGATCTATGACATCCTCATCCAGCGAAAAGGCCTCACCCAGGAGGCTATCCGAGTCCAACAGCGACACGTAGCCCTCGCGCTTCTCGCCTATGGGTCGTTAGCCGCGGCACTCTGGGAGTTGGGGGAATGGGGCGGTTATTTCTTCGTTTCCCCTGAGATCGGGGTAGGGATTTTAGACAGCGTGACTGATTTTTTCGCCGGTGTTCTAGGCATCCTTGGCACCGTGTTTTGGATCAGTTTGAACAGAAAGTCTCATTAATTATGCGCATCAGTATTGTGATCCCTGTGTTGAACGATGCGGAGTATTTGAAAGTCCTTCTAGCTGATCTTGCACATCAGACCTTACCGGCAGACGAGATTATCGTGGTGGACAATGGGTGCACAGATGGTAGCGCCGATGTCGCGAGATCTGCCGGCGCCATAGTCATTGCCGAGAAAAATATCGGTATTCCGGCAGCAGCCGCCACAGGATATGACCGTGCAACTGGCGAGATCATTGTGCGTTGTGATGCTGATTCTCGGCCCCCAGCGGATTGGCTCGAGAAAATCGATAAGAAATTCAGGGAAGATCCGACTACTGGTGCGTTGACGGGCCCCGGTTTCTTTTATGACTTGCCCTTGGGAACGCGCTGGATAGGCTCAGCCCTTTACGCCTTGGGATATTTCTTCATGCTGGGTTCTGCTCTGGCCACTATTCCACTCTGGGGATCCAATATGGCGTTTCGAAGTACGCTCTGGAATGGAGTACGAGAACGGGTCAGCCGAACCGGGACCAAGATTCATGATGATCTGGATCTAAGTTGCGCCGCGCAGCCGAACTTTGTTCTGAAGTTCGTGCCAACACTTCGGATGGGTGCGGCCGGACGCGTTTTCCAACGGACTCGGGGCTTTCGGGATTCCAGTCGTCTTGCCTTGAATACGTTGGCGAGACATGGAGGTATCAACGGGATATTCAAGCGTTGGCAGTCTGTTTTAGGG
>DNHA01000011.1 GCA_003486025.1 Micrococcaceae bacterium
CACATCTCGGGCTGGACTAACGCGATGAGCTTGTCCTTTGCCGCCATCGCATTGCTGGTGCTGATCACCATGTGCGTGGCCATTGGAGATCTGCGCAGGGGACAACGCGACGAAGCAGCGGTTTCCTGAGCTGGTACAGAGGCAGCGCCACACCCTGAAGCTGGGCGGAGCATTGGGGCGCACCGGGTAGTACCGGCGAATATGGGCAAAGTCGTTGGAAGGCTCCTGTGATCGCTCTACGCTGGAGGGATGAAGCGTCTTACCATGGTCCTAGCCATCCCACTTCTGATGTTTGCCTTGGCCTCCTGCGCCTCGTCTTCCGGTGGCGCTTCGGCGCCCGAGGGGGTATGGGGCGAACAGGCCCAAGGTAAACCCTGGATTGAACTTTCAGCAGATGGGAAAGTATCAGGCAACGACGGATGCAACCGTATCGCAGGTCAATGGGCTGGCAACGATGGAGAGATCAATTTTGAACAGTTGAGCAGCACCAAGATGTTCTGCCTTGGAATCGACCCGTGGCTCTCCTCTGCTGTTACCGCGCAGATCAATGGTGACAGCATGCTGGTGCTGGATGCGGAAAATGCCGAACTTGGAACGCTGAAGCGAGCCGGGTAGTTGTTTGGTAAAAAACAAATGGACCTCGGAATGAACCTTTTGGTGCATTCCGAGGTATTTTTTGTAAGTGATTCGAACTAGACGATTCGGTATCCGCTAACCAGCGGGCAATCGAATGGATCGCGGGCCGAGAGGCCAACCTTGTTCAGGTAGGTGATGACCTGCGAGTAGGATTCACGGACGCTGGCAATGGTGTTAGGCACCTGATGCTCTTCGCAGTACTCGCGAACGATTTTGGATACCGCAGCCAAGTTGGCGCGTGGCATCGATGGGAACAAGTGATGCTCGACCTGGTAATTCAATCCGCCATAGACGTGGGAAAGAATACGGTTTCCCCAGTTGGACTTGGCCATCACGTTACGTCCGGTGAGTACCTGGCGGGAGAAAAAGTCGATACGTGCATTCTCGGGAACCATGGGCATGCCCTTGTGATTCGGAGCGAATGACGCACCCATGTAAACGCCGAAGACTGCCAGCTGCACGCCGATGAACGCAAATGCCATACCGACAGGCAGGAAGTAGAAGATGGCAGCTAGGTAGAGCGCAATACGCAGTGCAATACCGGTCATTTCACGCTTGCGGTTCTTCACGCGGTTAGCCTGGAATAGGTACTTGATTGACTGCATGTGCAGGTTCAAGCCCTCAAGTGTGAGCAGCGGGAAAAACAAGTAACCCTGGCGTTCGGTGATCCACTTGAGGAAACCACGCTGTCGCTTGGCATCTTCAGGCTGGAACGAGATGGTGTCCCACTCGATGTCCGGGTCCTTGCCGATGGTGTTCGGAGTGGCGTGGTGCTTATTGTGCTTGTTCATCCACCACTGGTAGCTGATACCGACAACAATATTTGCCAAGAACTGGCCCAGCTTGTCGTTGCGCTTGTGCGAGGCAAGGATCTGGCGGTGAGCCGCCTCATGGGCCAAGAAAGCGAACTGGGTCAGCAAAAGACCCAGGGCCCCGGCCATCAGCAGCTGGAACCAGCTATCACCGAGGAGGAAGAAACCGGCAACGGTACCTGCAAGGAGAACCGTCAGCACGGTGGCGATGCCAACGTAGTGTCCGCGGCGGCGTTGGATTAATCCAGCGTCGCCGACCAACTTTTTGACGTGGAAAAAGCTTTTAGGATCTCCCGGTTTGACCGACGGGCCTGCGGGGTCCAGTACTGAACTACTGCTCAAGAAAACATCCTTGGGTGATAGGCGTCGACATTACAGTCGAAAGAACTGAAAATCTCGGCTCCCATATCCTTAGCTTACTTGGAAAAACTGTGAATCAACTGTCCGGTCGGTGCCAAAATTTGAAATATCGAGTAATAGACGATACTCAACATTTTCCGCCCAAGCCAGGCAACAGTTAGTGCCGTACTGTCAACTGGCCATCTGTTATTTCCCAGCGTGCGTCAAGGCGCACATTTTCAAGCATCCGCCGGTCGTGTGTGACGAGCAGCAAGGCACCCTCATAGGATTCCAAAGCTTCTTCAAGTTGCTCAATTGCTGGTAGATCCAGGTGGTTGGTTGGCTCATCGAGGACCAACAGGTTTACGCCACGTGCTTGCAATAGAGCCAGACCAGCACGGGTGCGTTCACCGGGGGAGAGCGCTGAGACCAGTGAAGCAGCCTGGTTGGCTTTCAGGCCGAATTTTGCGAGCAAAGTCCGAGCGTCGGCCGAAGTCATTTCCGGCAGCTCGAGCTCAAACGCTTCTCCCAGAGGAAGCCCGGCGGGCAAGTAGCTGCGCGCCTGATCGATTTCACCAATCTTCACCGAGGCACCCAGCGAGGCGCTTCCCGAATCAGGGGTGATTTTGCCCAGCAACAAGTTGAGCAATGTCGATTTTCCGGCTCCGTTGGGACCGGTGATGCCGATGCGCTCTCCGGCGTTCAACTGAATTGACAGAGGGCCGAAGCTGAAGTGTCCACGGTTCAGGGCCACCTCATTGAGTGTGGACACCACGGTGGAAGAACGCGGGGCCGCGGCAATTTCAAACTGCAGCACCCATTCCTTGCGAGGCTCGATGACCTCATCGAGCCGCTTGATCCGGGACTCCATCTGGCGGACCTTCTGTGCCTGCTTCTCGGAGGACTCATTGGATGCTTTACGGCGCAGCTTGTCATTATCCGGGTTCTTCTTCATTGCATTGCGAACACCTTGGGAAGACCATTCACGCTGGGTGCGGGCACGGGAGACAAGATCAGCTTTTTTGTCCGCGAATTCGTCATAGGCTTCGCGTGCATGACGACGGTTGATGTCCCGTTCTTCAAGATACGAATCATAGCCTCCTTCGTAAACCGCGACTTGGTTCTGCGCCAGATCCAGCTCCACAATCCCGGTAGTGCAGCGAGCCAAGAATTCACGGTCGTGGGATACCAGCACCACGCCGGCGCGCAGTGAATTGATAAAGGTTTCCAGTCGTTCCAACCCGGCCAAATCGAGGTCATTCGTCGGCTCATCAAGCAGGACGACATCAAAACGGCTCAGCAGCAAAGCGGCCAGCGCGATACGCGCTACCTGTCCGCCGGACAGTGCGGTCATCAACGAGTCGGTGGGAAGTTCAAAGCCAAGTTCCGCCAGGACCTCCGGCGCGCGGTCATCCAAGTCCATGGCGCCCGAGGCCATCCAATGGTCAAAGGCCAAGGCGTAGGCGTCATCTGCTCCGGAAGCCCCGGAACCCAGTGCCTCGGCGGTGGCTTCCATGGTGGCGGTGGCCTGCGCGCATCCGGTGCGGCGGGCTAGATACTCGGCGATAGTTTCGCCTTCAATGCGGTCGTGTTCCTGCGGCATCCAGCCGATGAATGCCCCATCGGGTGCGGTGGAGACGGTGCCGCCCATGGGTTCGTCAACGCCTGCGAGCAGGCGAAGCAACGTGGTTTTTCCAGCGCCGTTGGCACCTACGATTCCATACACATCCCCCGGAGAAAGGGTGAAGCTGAGTTTGGAGAAGAGGGTTCGATCGGCATGGCCCCCGGAAAGGTCCTTGGCCACCAGCGTTGCAGTCATGGTCTCAATTCTAGGGTGTTTTGGCCGGTAGGACTGCGCCTTCGTTGCCAGCTCGGGTGTGATGTTTGGAGAGGGCAACTTGCGGGGGTCTATGAAATGGCTATCGTGCTTCGGGTGCGGGAATCCTAGGAGCTAAGAGCGAATCGAAGAGCGGGCGTGGGAGAGGGAAGGAATCGGAATTCAACGTGCGCAATGACCGGAAACATTTCGGACCGTTCCAGCGGTTAGTTCGCAATCCTGAACCCGGGCATCTCTCGCCGCACTGTTGAAGTTTGTTTAGGTATTTTCCACTCGTTCGGTAATGAACCGCACTTTGAAGGATCCTTTGAGCAAGGTTGCCATATACGGCTCGGTGTCGGTGGACGGCTTCATCGCGGATGAAAACGACCTGCCAAGACCTAAGGGCTGGGACCCCGAGGCGCCATTCCACTTCGTCCACTCTGCCGCGGTATCCTGGCCAAGGCGCAGCAACCCGCCGGTGAACGCAGTGTCAAGGTCTCCGCCGGCGAGGTTGGCGGCCCGGCGCTCCACCTGCGTTACCCGGTGCGCCGCTAATTAATCATGCTTGAAGGCCAAAAATCCCGGCTCACCAGTGAATTCAATCGCTGGTGACCCGGGATCTTCACGTAGCAGCTCAGGGAAGCTGCCTCGGCGAGGTCCTAGACCTGGTTGCCGAGCTTGAAGCCCTTGGAAGGCTCGCCGCGGTAGGTGCCGTCTTCGTCCTTCTCACGGGTGTAGGAGAAGCCGTCGGCGCCGACGGTGACATCCATTTCGGAGCTGTCGGTGCGGGTGATGACTTCCTGCACGTTGCCGTCCAGGTCAAGGACCTTCGAGGCTTCGGTGTACCACGATGGAACAACTGGGTTGCCCCACCAGTCGCGGCGCTGGTTGTCGTGCACGTCCCAGGTGATGACCGGGTTGTCCGGGTCGCCGGTGTAGTAATCCTGGGTGTAGATCTCGATGCGGTGGTCATCTGGATCCAGGATGTACAGGTAGAACGCGTTGGAGACACCGTGGCGGCCTGGGCCGCGCTCGATGCGGTCCGAGATGCGCAGTGCGCCCATCTTGTCGCAGATCTGGATGATGTTGTGCTTCTCGTGGGTGGAGAAGGCTACGTGGTGCAGGCGTGGACCGTTGCCACCGGTGAGCGCGGTGTCGTGTACGGTGCCCTTGCGGTGCATCCATGCTGCGTAGGTGGTGCCTTCTTCGTCCTGGATGTCTTCGGTGACGCGGAAGCCCAGGTCCTCGAGGTAAGCGCGGCCGCGTGGCACGTCCGGGGTGACCTGATTGAAGTGGTCCAGACGGACCAATTCGCCAGCCGAGTAGAGGTCGTAGCGCATGTGCAGGCGTTCTACGTNNAGGTCATAGCGCATGTGCAGACGCTCTACATGCTCGGTCTCGAAGAAGAACTCGTATGGGAAGCCCAGTGGATCTTCCACGCGGACCGAATCGCCGATTCCGCGGACAAAGCCCTCGGCGCGGCGCTCGGTGCGGCAACCCAATTCCTTGTAGTACGCCTCAGCGGCGTCTACCTCGGCGGTGGAGCGCACACGGAAAGCCATAGCCTTCAGTGCTGCTACCGGGCCGAGAGTCAGCACCAGGTTGTGGTGGATGAACTCTTCGAAGGAACGCAGGTAGATCTGGGTGTCATCCTCGTAGGAGACGTGCAGACCCAGAACGTCTACGTAGAACTTGCGCGATGCGGCCAGGTCGGTGACGACCAGTTCCGCGTAGGCGCAGCGCAGGATATCCGGCGCTGGAACCGATGGGGTAGGGATTGGGTTATTGATTTCTTTAGCCATGGTGTTTGCTCCTTTGCAAAAGCGAGAAGGTGGGTTAGACGCCGAACTTAGGGGAGTGGGACTCGTTCAGGGTGATCTGAATCGACTGCTGGGTGGTGTAGAAGTCCACCGAGCGGTAGCCTCCCTCGCGGCCCAGACCCGAAGCCTTCACGCCACCGAATGGGGTGCGCAGGTCACGGACGTTGTTCGAGTTCAGCCAGACCATGCCCGAATCAATTGCGTGTGCGAAGTTGTGCGCACGCTTCAGGTTGGTGGTCCACACGTATGCGGCCAGGCCGTACTTGGTGTTGTTGGCCAGTTCCAGTGCTTCTTCATCGGTGTCGAACGGGGTGATCGCTACGACTGGGCCGAAGATTTCGTCCTGGAAGATCTGTGCTTCTGGAGCAACATCGGCGAAGACGGTCGGAGCAACGTAGTTGCCCGTCTCGAAGCCTTCTGCGCGGCCGCCACCGGCGAGCAGACGGCCCTCGGTCTTGCCGATTTCGATGTAGCTCATGACCTTGTCGAAGTGGTTCGGGTGAACCAGCGAGCCGACCTCGGTCTTTGGATCGCTTGGCAGGCCAACGCGGATGTTCTTGGC
>DNHA01000219.1 GCA_003486025.1 Micrococcaceae bacterium
GCACGGCGGTGTTGATGATGCGGAATTTCACCGCAGGCCAGCGCAGCGTGGCATTGCGTACTACGTCCTTCTCGGCATCCGAGTTCCGTCCGGTGATCAGTCCGATGGTGCCCGGCAGGACCGGGAGCCGGCGTTTGTGCTCCGCGTTGAACAGGCCTTCGGCGCCCAGCGCCTGGCGCAGCCGTTCCAGCCGCAGCAGCAATTCGCCCAAGCCCACCGGGCGCAGATCCGTAGCGTTGAGTGAAAGCCTGCCGGTTTTGGCGTACAAGCTTGGCTTCACCCGGGCGACCACGCGCGAGCCGACCTCCGGGGTGGCATCGAGCTTGCGCATCACCGAGGACCAGACGGTGACCGAGAAGGAATTATCCACGTCTACGTCGCGCAGGGTCAGGTAGGCGTGCCCATTGCGCACATTCGCCTCAAGCAGCTGGCCTTCCACCCAGGTCATGGGGGAGTTCTCGATGTGGATCTTCAGCTTTTCGGTGAGCACACGCAGTGGCCACGGATTATCCGCGGTGGTCAGCGCCGCGGTGGCCGGCAAGCCGGCGGGGGATTCGGACTCCATGCGGGCCGCTCCTTGGAAGTTTCGAAATGTAGCGCCAGCGTGCGCATCGGCTGGTGCACAAGTGAGACTACCGCATGGCACCGACGGTTCCGCGGTTTGCGCAGTCCAGGCTCCACGCAAAAACAGATGAAGCATTCATCTCAACAAGGGAGAATCTTGCACTCGCGGTGCTCGCAAGGCCAGGTTTTGAACGGTTATGAAACGTTTTGGACAAGCTGGTCCAAGACCATTGTCTGTGGCCGATGAGCGGAGGACACTATGTGCATTGGGGAGATATTCGTGAAGGGCGCAAGGCAATGCGTTGGGGATCAACAAAGAATAATGCCGCTCGTGCGGTGTGGGCTGGGGCGCTGGTTTTCGGCCTGCTGGCAGGCTCCGTCCCGCTCGCTGCTTCAGCCACCGCCGCCGTGGCAGCGCAACCGGCACTGTCGAAACCCGCGGCGATAGCCGTCGTCAGCGCACTGTCCATCGATATCCCCGCCCGGGTGCGGACCACCGCGAATCTGAATATGCGCAGCGGCGCCTCGGTTACGTACAAGATCTTGGCGAGCATCCCCAAAGGGACCGCTGTGCCGGTGTCAGGTCGAGCTTCCAACGGATGGTACAAGGTCAGCTATGCCGGGCACACCGGCTACGTCAGTGGCTCCTACGTCGTTGCCGCCACGGTGCGCACCTTAGACACTTTGAATCTGCGTACCGGCCCGTCCAGCAGCTACCGGAAGCTGGTCGCAATCCCGACGGGGAAAACGGTCCCTGCCTTTGCTCGCGCCGCCAACGGCTGGTACCAGGTCAGTTATGCCGGCTATACCGGGTGGGTGTCTGGAAGCTACGTCACGACCTATCCGATGCCGCCTTCGGCCCCGCGGAGCACCGGGCCTAACCGGACCTCGCGGGTGGTCCTGACCTTCGATGACTGCCCGCGCACGCTGACGGCGCTGAACTCGGTGATCGGCTATGCGGCCAGCAGCAACATCGGCCTGGTGCTGGCTCCCACCGGAGATTGCATCGCCTCGTTTAAATCGCGCTACGGCGTAGATTTGGCGGCGCTGGCCCGCGCCAAGGGGCAATGGGTCATCAACCATTCGATCAGCCACCCGGATCTGCGCCCGCTCAGCTGCGCGCAGGTCGGTCAGCAATTGGGTGGCACCGGGGTGCACACGAACTTCGGCCGGCCGCCGTACGGGGCCATCGACGGTTCGGTCAGCTGCGGCTACAACAGCCGCGGCATGGCGATCTGGACCTGGAGCCGGGACACCAGGGACTGGGAAGCTAAATCCAAATCGCTCACCGTTTCCCGTGCCTCCGCCGCGGTGCGCGGGGATACCGTCTTGATGCACATGCAATGGCAGGGATTCGACCCCGACTCGCTGCGGCAAATCAAGGCGAACCTGGGCAAACGCGGCATCGGTGTCTGCCGGGCTTACCGCGGCAGCGATGGTGCCGGAGCGGTGCTGCGTACCCCGGTACGGCTGCCCAGCTCGCTTCCCTGCTGAGCTCAAAAATGACGGTGGAGGCTAAACTCACAGCCCTTGAGAGGTGGCGCGCATCATATGAGCATGCGCTAACTTGCATGGGGTTCGTAGACTAGGGGTATGGCTACTTCCACTTCTGTCCCGGTCTCGTTGCCGATCCCTCGGGTTCCGCGTCTTCGCCGCACCCCCGAGCAGATCGCGGCAGCCTCCCCGCAGGTCACCAAGCGCAGCGTGCTGCTGGCCGCGCCGCGCGGCTACTGCGCCGGCGTGGACCGTGCGGTCATCGCCGTTGAGAAGGCGCTGGAGCACTACGGCGCCCCGGTCTACGTGCGCAAGCAGATCGTGCACAACGTGCATGTGGTCTCCGAACTTGAATCGCGCGGCGCGATCTTCGTGGAGGAAAACGAGGAAGTGCCCACCGGCGCGCTCGTCGTCTTCTCCGCGCACGGTGTGTCCCCGGCAGTGGTGCAGTCCGCC
>DNHA01000006.1:0-2497 GCA_003486025.1 Micrococcaceae bacterium
GGACCAGTTCACTATGAACTGGTCCCACGTACTTTTTGCTGCCCGAGGCCGCTCAAGCGCGGTCTGCAAGTAGAGCTTCGCCCGAATGGCGGGCGCAACTGGCGCAGCAGTAGATTCCGGTGCCGCTTTCCACCCCGTGGCCTAGAATTCGGCACCCGCAATGGGCACAGCTCGGTGCCATCAGGTGGATGGCGCATTCAAAGCTATCGAAGGTTTTTGTCTGTTCGCCTCTCGTCACGGTGAACGTCTTGTCGTATTCGTTACCGCACGAGTCGCAGAGAGCCATGGAAGCACTCCTTTCTGGTTGGTGTTTCTTTTCTAGACCTTTATCCGTCGCAGGGAAACCCCGGTAGCGGTTTTCTTCGGGCGCTCCCAGCTTGATCATTCGGAACCGGCGGCACTACATGCGCATTTCACTATGGGCATTGGCCAATAGATGGCTGATGGAACCACGCTCAAAGGCCGCCCGCTGACGGACTGCGCCGTTTCCCATTTCCAAGATATTGCGCAAGGAATGCACGGCGAAGTCATAATCTCCGCTCTCTCGCAGCGCTGGTTCAATCAGACGCAGCAACCGGCTCATCAGGTCCTTGCTGCTGACAGCAGTTCCATCACCGGGGTTGATCTGGTTTCCGGTGAGCCCATGCTTGGCAGCCTGCCAGAACGCAATGTCCAGTCGTTCAGGAAGATACTCGTAGGACGTTGCCCCGGATTTCAGTGCCGTATCCACGACCGCCCGAGTCAGCACCGCAAGCAGAACTGAGTCATGGGCACGCAGCTGCGAATCTGCGACGCGCAGCTCAATGGTGGGATGGGTTTCTGAAAGCCGAACGGCCCATCCGATATGCCCTTGATCCGGGACTGCTTCCGTATCGACCAGCACACGCAGCCTGTTCTCGTAGTCCGACGCATCGCTGAAATGCGGCGGGATCCCCTGAACGGACCATTTGCGGTAGTGGATGGTGCGCCAGGAAGAAAATCCGCTGTCCGCTCCGTGCCATAGAGGCGAGTTGGCGCCCAGAGCGCAGAATAGCGGCAGCCACGGCCGCAGGAAGTTTAATGCCCTGACTCCCGCGTCACGATCAGGGATGGACACATGGATATGCAGTCCGCACATGTAATGCTCCGAGGTGATTCCCGGAAGCAGCGCATGGATGTCTTTATATCGCTCGTTGTCTGTCACCGTTGGAGTTTTCTGCGCGATCATCGGTGCCGCACCGAGCCCGGCGACAATCATTGAAGACGCTTCGGCTTGGTGGGCCAAAGCGGAACGGAAACCACGCAGTTCCGCCAGCGCCTGATCCCTGTCTTCGCAGATGGCACTGGCGTACTCCAGCTGGCAAGCGAGCAGCTCATGCTGCACCTCTCCGCGCCGCTGTGAGTCGAGCAGTTCTTTGAACGGGTTGGGATCCGGTTCGGCCGGCAGCCCGGTTTCCGCATCAATCATGAAAAATTCTTCTTCGATACCGAAGGTACTCATGTTCCTCTCCCTTCAGTGGGCCATTGGCCAATGGTTTCCGTAGCCCCAGAATGCCATTTGCCCCGTCTCCACTCAAGATCCGGCAACCCGGAAACCTCCCCCAATTAGCTGGATTTTTCTGCTTTCTTACTCGTCACAAGACGAACTGTGCTAGCGAAGCACCCAGTGCAGTCCAAGTTTCTGGGATTTTCCATAAAGAAAAGCGCCGGTACTGGCGAAGCGTCCGGCGGAAGCCTAGCGTGTGCGGTACCTGGCAGGTTCTTCCAATCGATCCCCGCCAGCAGAGAGGTGAGAAGAGATGGCAGAGAAAAATAGTTCCAACCGAATCAAGGATGAAGAACTCTATGAAGAGCTCCGCGACGAGGGAAATTCCAAGCAGAAATCCGCTCGGATTGCCAACGCCGCGGCCCGCGATGGCCGCATCAAAGTGGGCGAACGCGGTGGTGAGTCCGGCAGCTATGAGGACTGGACCGTTCAGGAGCTCAAAGATCGAGCCAAGGAAATCGGCTTGGAAAACTACTCAGACAAACGCAAGAACGAACTAATAGACATGCTCCGAGACAGCTAATTGACTGGGACGAGGTATCAACGATGACTGAACGCGCAAATTCCAGTGACGGTTCTGATCCAACGGACGAACCGGAGGAAAAGAACGTGGTTCGCCGGGGACCGATTTCAGACCCGGACCAAGACGGGGAATCCACGGCTGAAGAAGCAGAGGATCCCAATCGATTTGATGCCGGATAGCCGGCAGTAAGGAGTACCAGCATGACTTCGCGACAGCCTGAAAAAGCTCCCCGCAGGAAACACCTCGGATTGGGGCTGCTGATTGGCGGTTTGATCATCTTGGCCTTTTTCTTGTCGTTCTTGCTGATTCCGCAGAATGCTGACAGGTCGTTCTCCCCGATGTGGATAGGTGTCGCGTGGGGCGCACTGATGGCCATCTGGGGCCTCTTCAGAATGATCAAGGGTCCAAGCAGCCTTGACCACCCGCGTGGCGGCAGCGACGCGGGCCTC
>DNHA01000006.1:2610-3591 GCA_003486025.1 Micrococcaceae bacterium
CAATGAGCCTGTGGAAACCCGAATACTTCTCCCGTCCGGCGCTGGTCATTGTCGATATGCAAAATGCTTTCTTCGAGACCGACGAACTGGCGAAGCTGCGCCAGCAGGTGGCCGGGCAGTGCAACAGGCTGCTGACCGAAGCCCGTGCTCACGATCTGCTGATAGTCAATGTCCGCACCATTCACCAGCGCGATAAATCGACATGGACTTTGAGCATGCTCGAAGATGACCAGGGCTTCCTCCTTGAAGGAACAGCGCAGACTCACAACCTTGCTGAACTGGACCTATCCCGCGCGGTGGAAGTTATCAAGCATCGCGACAGCGCTTTCTGGCAAACCGGCCTGGACGGGCTTCTGCAGTTCCATAGGATCCGTGCGCTGATTCTGGCTGGAGTGGCTTCCGACTCCTGCATCGCAGCGACCGCGGCAGATGCCTTTGCAGCTAACTACCGCGTAGCCATTGCCAGTCAGGCGGTTGCCTCTGCAGACCCGGATTTTGAACAAACCACCCTGCACCAATTAGCAGAACGCCACCGCCAGCCTGCGGTGGATACTGGGAGTTTGCTCAAGGCAATGTCACGCGGCAAGCGCGTCTAGTACATTGACCAGCTAACCGGGCTTCATCCGGTGGCCGTCCTCAATATCAGGAGTAAAAAATGTCGTTCAACGAAGCAGAATTCCAAGCCGTGAACCAAGAGGGTCTGGAAGATGAACCACTAGATGGCCGCGACGGCCAGCCGGTGTCCGAGGGTTCCTCCGATGCCCCGCAGACCTTGGAAGCATCCGATCCGCTGCGCAGCGACGAGGCCATGGCCCAAGACCAGCAAGCCACCGATCCGCTGGCCGTAGCCACCGAGTCTTCCGCAGAACTGGACCAGACACTGCGCGAGAATTTTACAGATGATCCTGCAGCTGCCCCGGACGAGCCAGAGCCAACCCAGTCAGGCGAATAGCCGCCTAGGCATGCCCCAATCAGGGAGGA
>DNHA01000057.1 GCA_003486025.1 Micrococcaceae bacterium
TGATCAAAACCGGGGCCCCGTGGTGGGTTGGCATTCTCGCGGCGGTAGCCGTGGGTGCTCTGTGCGGAGTGTGGCAGGGAATCTGGGTGGCCTATGTGGGCATCCCGGCGTTCATCGTCACCTTGGCCGGCATGCTGCTGTTCCGCGGCTTGACCTACGAAGTGCTGAACAATGTTTCGTTGTCCCCATTCCCTGGTGAATACCAGCAGGTGGCCGGCGGCTTCCTGAACGGCCTGCTCGGCGGTTACGGTTTTGACATGTTTACCGTGCTGATCGGCGTAGTGGCCGTGGCAGGCTTGGTGTGGTCGCAGTACAGCACCCGGCGTGGCCGGGTGAAGTTTGGCCAGAACGTCGAGTCGATGGCCATGTTCATCGCCAAGAACGCGCTGTCGGCGATCGTGATTCTCTGGTTCTTCTGGCAGATTGCCATCAGCCGCGGCATGCCCATCGTGCTGATGATCCTGGGTGTACTGGTGATCGCCCACCATGTGCTGACCACCAGGACCGTGTTCGGCCGCCACATCTACGCCATTGGCGGCAACCTCTCGGCCGCACGGCTTTCGGGTGTCAACGTCAAGAAGGTCAACTTCTGGATCTTCATCAACATGGGCATGCTTGCCGGTGTGGCCGGAGCGGTCTTCTCCTCACGCTCCAATGGTGCGCAGCCCGGTGCAGGCAACATGTTCGAGCTGGACGCCATTGCCGCCTGTTTCATCGGCGGCGCCTCGACCACCGGCGGCGTGGGCCGTGTCACCGGTGCAATTGTTGGCGGCTTGGTGATGGCGGTACTATCCAATGGCATGCAGCTGATGGGTGTGGGTGCTTCGGCACAGCAGATCGTCAAGGGCCTGGTGCTCTTGCTCGCCGTCGCCTTTGACATCTACAACAAGCGCCGCGCAGGCGAAGCCAGCTAAGCGCATTGAACCCTCCTGCCGGTTCACCTTGGCTGACGCCTGAAAGGACCTGTGGGAGGGTTCAGCCATGTCCCGGACACGGCACAAACTAGGAAGGAAGAGACATGCAGGCGGAACCGAAGGATCTCACCGCGAATGGGCAGCTGATCAACCTTGCAGCCCATGGCTACAGTGCGCAGCTCGCCACCATCGGAGCAACCGTGGTGAGCCTGGAATACCACCAGCGTCCGCTGGTGCGCAGTTTTGACCCGCAGTCACAACGCCCGGTGTACTCCGGCGCAACGCTTGCCCCGTGGCCCAACCGGGTCATCGACGGGCGGTATAGCTGGCAGGGCGCCGAGCATCAGTTACCTCTCACCGAGGTGGCTCGCGGACACGCACTGCACGGGTTGGTATACCTCTCCGATTTCTCGATTCTGCAGCAGAGCACCGAACGGGTGGAATTAGAGGTACTGATCCCGAAGCAGGAAGGCTACCCCTTCGCCTTGCTGCTGCGCGTGAATTACCAGCTTGAGCCCTCCGGGCTGCGCAGCACCATCAACGCCACAAACCTAGGCGATCTTCAGGCTCCGTATGGCTTTGGCTCCCACTGTTATCTGGTGGCTCCCGGTGAACGCGTCGATGACTGGAGCCTGAGCATTCCGGCGCAACAAGTTCAGCAGATCCGCGGCGAACGCCTGTTGCCGGAAGAGGTCGTGACGGTGGCAGGCACGAACCTTGACTTTAGTTCCCCGCGAATCATTGGGGACACCTTTATCGACCATGCCTTTACCGGCTTGCAGCGCGCAGCCGGGCAGGACTGCCGCGTGGAGCTCAGCGACCAGCACGGGGTGGGCAGCTACATCAGCTTTGATGGAAACTGCCCATGGGTTCAGGTGCATACCGCAGATCAGCAAGATCCCGCATTGAACCGTACCGGCTTGGCCGTAGAACCTATGAGCTGTCCACCGGCAGCGTTTAACGATGGCACCGACCTCATCAGCTTGGCTCCCGGAGCTAGCCATCATGCCGCGTGGGTCATCGGCGCCATGCAACCGAACTAAAGCCCGTACCGGCAGTCTTTGACCGCCTGGACCCATCCACTACTGGAGCAGCACATGCCACAGGGCACACAGCACCCTCGGTCACTGACCGCACACCGCACCCACCACCTGGCCGATGGCCGTGAAGCGATCTTCTTCGCCGACCACGGGCATGCCGTTCCCGAGCAGGTCAGCGACCAGCGTGCGCTGGATCCTCGCGGGGAACCTGGCGAATTGCGTTTTGACCGGCTGACGGGGGACTGGGTCGCGGTGGCGGCACACCGCCAGACGCGCACCTACCTTCCGCCCAAGGAAGACTGCCCGCTGTGCCCAAGTACCGAAACCCGGCACAGTGAAATTCCGGCCGGCGATTTTGATGTCGTCGTCTTCGAGAATCGTTTTCCCTCCCTGGGCCCAGCCCTAGGAGAAATCCCGGCACCCGCCGCCGCGATTAAATCACCTGCTCGCTCCATTGCTGCGGTAGGCCGCTGCGAGGTCGTGGTCTTCACCTCGGACCATGCCGGATCCTTCGCCTCTTTGGAAGACGACCGGGCTCGGACGGTCATCGACGCGTGGGTGCAACGCACCGAGGAGCTGTCGGCGAAAACCGGGATCAAACAGGTTTTTGTCTTTGAGAACCGGGGACAAGATATCGGGGTGACCTTGCATCATCCGCACGGGCAGATCTACGCCTACCCCTATGTCACACCGACCGCGCAGAAGATGGCCGAGCAAGCACGCAAATACTTGGCTTCCACCGGGAAGAACCTGATGGGCCAAATCCTGGACGATGAACTGGCCGATGGTTCGCGCATCGTGAGCCAAGGCGAACACTTCACGGTGTTCGTTCCCTACGCGTCGCGCTGGCCATTGGAAGCGCATCTGGTCCCGCACCGCCAGGTGCCTGATCTTGCTGCCTTGAATGAGGAAGAAAAAGCCGAGCTGGCCATC
>DNHA01000266.1:0-1550 GCA_003486025.1 Micrococcaceae bacterium
GCAGAACGTTGAACACCGGGATCGTAGGCCTTCCATCGAATGAGTCGGATAACGGAATGACCGATGCCGGCACAACCGCCGGAGCACGAGCTCCAGCCGTCAGGTTGGCGGCCTCGGATAAGCTGCCTGGCGCTGCATCAGGGAACGGAATGCTCGCCTGTGGCCGCGGAGCAATTGGCGCCTGCTGGTTCAATCTGTCGGCGCCGGCACGCAGACCGGGAACAGCGTTGGGGTTGGGTACCGGCGAGGCCGGCTCACCGGTGACGCGAGGATCTAGACCGCGCTGTTCCGGGGTGAGCACCGTACCGCCGGGCGTAACCACGTTGCCGCCATAAGGCGCCTGCGGCTCGCTTCACTGCGGCCGCAATCTGGTGATACAGCGGCCAGTCCCAGCGCACCTCGCCAGCGACGTAGGCGCCGAGGTCGACGGCATGGCCAGTCAGGTGACGGGAGTTCATGGTCTTGGAAGCACCGGCAGCAACCAGCTGCTTCTGCCGCTCCAAGGTCCGCAGGCCTTCCAGGACAGTGAAGTCCACCCGCGTCAGCTGGATTGCGCGCTTTACGACCTTGACCAGATCCGGATGCACACCTTCCAGCCGCTGCAAGCTGCGCTTGCTCAGCACGAATGCCATGTCACCGCCTCTTGTGGTGCCGGCACACCCTACAGCCCGACCGAGCCCCCAAGGCTCGTGCTTCGACGGGAACCAGCAGCGTGCCTCACGGCAGGCCCGCAAGCTTTCGCCTGCTGCTGGTGCTGCTGGATGTGATGACCGGCGTAGTGGTAGCGGGGGCGCGATTCGAACGCGCGACCTGCGGCTTATGAGACCGCCGAGCTGCCGGACTGCTCTACCCCGCAAACGGTTGAGGCCGCTGGCCAACAGCGGACTCCAATCCTGGTCAACCAGCGGCCTCAATGTGCTCGGGCGCCCTCCTTACACCTGCGCCCACGTTGCGGAATATGAGGGCACAATCGGTCCCAATGCAACTGCGGTTCCTCATGAGGAGGTTTTCATCCTCATGCGGAACAACTGCGGTTAGTAAGTAACAATCGATCACCCTTTGAAAGCGTACCTCCCGTCGCTTGATCTAACCACGTCCCCGCGGCTAGCAAGAAGCCCGAGGGCCGCTTTCGCCGTCAACGGGTGTATCTGAACTACCTTACTAATTTGTTCGCTGGTCATAGAACCCATTTCAGCGAGTGCGCGCAAAATCTTACGCCGCGTCCGTTCTCCTTCGATCGCTCGTGGGTCGACCAGTGACTCTGTATATTCCTTCACCTCTCCAAGCTCCCGCCTGAGCATTTCAAACATAGCTTTTTCATACTCGCCTGGAGCGGAAGCAGCTGTTGAAGCTCTTGGTAAGTCTGGAGGCGACCCTTGATGCTCAGGTGCCTGCTCCGCAACTGGATCTGGTGTGCGGACCTCGACTGCCCCCTTTTGCTCTAGCTTGGCAAGGCCTTCTTCGATGCTGTCGATCCGGGCCTTTATCTTCCCGGCACCGAAGACCGTCGCCACGAAAGTCTCGTCGTCACGAAAATCGCTCGGGGCATA
>DNHA01000266.1:1593-3339 GCA_003486025.1 Micrococcaceae bacterium
GCGAAGAACAAGCTCACGATCAGAATCGGAAACAACATCACAAACCAAACGAATATCGGCTGGATGCTCGGGTCCACCAAGCCCAGCATTACCGTACCAACGACTTCCGCCAGTCCCGCGAAGATCGCGACAATGGTCAATGGATTGCTGATCGCCTTCAGATTAGTTATCACCCAGCCCCCCTAGGCTCCTGTGCATCTATTCATGTTCGCAAGAAGGCAGCCCGTTGGCCACCCCTAACAAACCTTAACAACCGCAGCTACCATGCTAGCTCACACATGGAGGTAGCGATGTTCTGGATCTGCACGGATACAACGATAAACTGGCAGGCCGTGACAGGTATGGGTCAATTATCTATAGGCGCTGCAGTTGGCCTGGTAGCCTTACTGCAATGGCGAACGGCCCATCGACAGGCACGCACAGCCCAGGCCAAGCTGCGAGCAGGCTTATTTGAACGTCGGCAGGCCAAGTATGAGGAAGTCCTCAGGGGGGCCCGTTTGATACAGCTCGGCGATGCCAAGCCTCACGAGTCAATAGATCTGCAGCGGCTCAGGAAGGAAGCAATCTGGGTATTCAGTGCGGAAATAAGCGAATGGATCCGCCAAAATATTGAGAAAGTTGCAACCGAACTGGAGGAAAAGCGCGCCACTAGCGCAGATCAAAACTTGCCGCGCAAAGAACGGATAACGCTGGTCCACAGGAAGCATGACCTCCAACTTCTGCTATCTGCCAACTTGGACGAGCTATCCAATATTGTGACGCCTCACATGTCCCTCGCCTGATAGGTAACACTTTCGTTCATGACAAGCCGCTTCAGCACAACACGAGCAAACTGATGGAAACCGTACTCGGCATGACGGATTTGCAGATCAGGCTATTCACTGCCATCGGTCAAATTGCGGTGGCGCTCATCGTTGGTTACATCGCCTACCAGCAATGGAAGACGGCTCGCAAGAAACTAAAAGCCGACCTTTTTGATCGGCGCCTTTCTTCCTACCGAGAACTCACGGCAAAGGTGGTAGCGGTGCTCGAGCGGGAAAACCTCGAACAGGAACCCGAAGCGCAGATGCAAGAGGTTTGGGAGATAGAGCGCCTTGGGATGGAAATGTCGTGGACATTCTCCCCAGCGATTGGTGAATTGGTCGAAAGCGTCCGAGAAGGCGCTCTGGACGTCGTCAAGGCACGCATCGAATTTGTCGAAGCCGAAGGTAACCGTCAGCGCAACAAGGAAAAACGAGCGGTGTACGCTGCCCTGAACGAGCTCAACATCCGCCTGCGTGGGGTTACGGCAAGCATCACCCCTTTCATGCAACTGGGCCATTAGACCCTAGAAAATAGCCTTGTATGAAACTCTCGCCGCCCGTCATTAAGGGCGGCCTGCAGCACCGAAGTGGCGCAGCGATGGGCCTCGCAATAGCTTGCTCTACGCATCTTCGCTGCCTTCACCAGGGCCGCCCACGGCAGTCGGTGCTCTGGCCATACCAGCTCGTAGGTGGCGTCGTAGATGACCACCCGCCCGCAGGGAGTGAACTGATGTTCCGCATCATCTGCGAGCTTTGCCAGCGGCAGCATGAGACACATGATATGGACGAGGCCATTCCGCACGGCTGGCGTATCGGATCGGACGGTTGGGCGTGCCCGAGCTGCAACGCGGACAGCTCGCAGGAGCCAAAACGATGAGCGGCGCACTACATTCAGCCCCTGCCTCGATACGAGGACTGCTGAGGCCGCCACGCTTCGTGACCA
>DNHA01000022.1 GCA_003486025.1 Micrococcaceae bacterium
CAAAGCCCTCCCAGGCCATGTCACCACCCTTTTGGGCTCCAACGGTGCTGGCAAATCCACTACCCTCGCCTGCGCTCAGGGTCTGATGCGCCCTGAAGGTGGAACAATAAAGTTACTCGGCCAAGATCCTTTTGGTGACCACCCGGATCTTCGCTCACGGGTCGGCGTCATGTTACAAGATGGCGGATTGCCGCCTTCGATGCGCCCGATTCCACTATTGCGCCATGTGGCTGGAATGTACAAAAAACCCGCCGACATCGATGCGCTGATTGCCCGCCTTGATCTTGAATCCTTCGGCAGCCGCACGATTCGCCGGCTCTCCGGAGGTCAAAAGCAGCGGGTCGCCTTGGCCCTTGCACTGGCCGGAGACCCAGAAGTTCTCTTCTTGGATGAACCGAGCGCCGGATTGGACCCACAATCCCGGCAGGTCGTTTTTGACCTGATCAGCGAACAACGCGACCTTGGCAAGGCCATCATACTGACCACGCACCTGATGGATGACGCGCAGCGCTTAAGCGACTACGTATACATCATCGACAAGGGCCGTACGGTTGCGCAGGGCACCGTCACCGAGCTGACTACACTTGCCGCCGCCGAACACGAAAATCGTCCGGTGAATTTCGGTGCCACGCCGTCCCTGGACTTACCGCAACCGCCAGCTGGACTCCACTTGAGTGAGACTGCCCCTGGCGAATACCACCTCACCGGTGTCAGTTCCGCCGAACACCTCAATTGGCTCACCAGCTGGTGGGCCCGCGAAGGCATTCTGCCCACGCATATGAATTTGCAGGCACGAAGCCTTGAAGATGTCTTCTTGGAATTTGCGCAGAAGGAGGAATTGGCATGAGTCAGACTATGAACAAATCCAACGCCGTCTCCATGTCCAAGCGCATTGCATTGCAAGGCAAATACGAGACGATCATGATGCTCAGCAATGGCGAGCAGTTGGTTCTCGCCGTAGTTCTACCGATCATTGCCTTGTTCGGCCTGACCTTCACCGATTTATTGGAAGGCGTTGCGCCACGCAGCATTGATGCGGCCGTCCCGGGAGTATTGGCCCTGTGCGTGATTTCCACCGCCTTCACCGGCCAGGGAATTGGTACCGGGTTCGACCGGCGTTATGGCGTGCTGCGCATGTTTTCCACGACCCCATTGGGCAAAGCGGGACTGATTTTCGGCAAGGTGATCGCGGTACTGACCGTGCTATTGATCCAGGTGGTACTCATTTCCGCTGTGGCATTGCTGTTGGGCTGGGAGCCAAACCTGCTCGGAATAATTCCTGCAATCTTGTTCCTGCTTCTCGGAGCGGCAACTTTTACCGCCTTGGGCCTGCTCATCGCCGGCACGGTGCGCCCCGAAGCGACACTGGCAATCACCAACTTGGCTTGGATTCTCCTCGCCGGGGTTGGTGGAGTGCTCTTCCCGTTGCGAATGGCCCCGGCATGGATTCAGCCAACGCTGGATGCCTTGCCCTCGGCTGCACTCGGTGATGCCCTTCGCGCGGCGCTCATCGAGGGGCATTTCAGCCTTGCCAGCGTGATCTTCTTGGTGCTTTGGGCCGCTGCCGGCTCCTTTGCCGCCGTCAAACTTTTCAAATGGAACTAACCAACACAAAGTAAGGGAGATTTCCATGTCTTCAAGCCTAGCCACCCCAAGTTGGGCCGATAGGTTGCCGACGCAGGTCACCCGCCTCGTCCACGGTTTGGCGATCGCCTCCTTGATCTCTCAGGTTGGCATCATCATCACCGGTGGCGCAGTACGACTGACCAAATCTGGTTTGGGCTGCTCACACTGGCCAAACTGCGTCCCAGGTTCCATGACCCCGGTCCCGGAGATGGGAGTGCACGGGCTCATTGAGTTCGGCAACCGCCTGCTCACCTTTGTGTTGCTGGCTATTGCAGTGGCGTTCTTTATCGCCGTCTGGAATATGCGCAAGACCCATCGCTCCATCTTCACTCTTGCTTGGGTCCTCTTGGCTGGTATTCCCGCTCAGGGGGTCATCGGCGGCATCACCGTATGGACCGACCTGAACCCTTGGGTCGTGTCTCTGCACTTCATTCTTTCGGGAACGCTGGTCTGTTTGGCCACCATTTTGGTCAATCGAACCCGTCGAGAATTGAAGCAGGAAGAAAATCCATCGTCGACTAAAACTGTTGGCCAATTCGCCACGGCTGCTTGGATCCTGTCCATATGTGCGGTCATCATGGGCACTATCGTCACCGGCACTGGCCCGCACGCAGGTGATGCCAGCGCACCACGCCACCTCTTTGATCCGCTCTTGGTCACTCGGATGCACACCGCGCCGGTGTACCTGCTGGTAGTGGCGGCCATTGCCGTGCTGATTTTGGCTCACCGCACTGGCGGTAACCCCAGGGTCCGGGCTGCTGGCTGGTGGCTGGTACTGGTCATCGTGGTCCAGGCTGCTATCGGATATACCCAGCACTTCACTGGCTTGCCGATCACTCTGGTGCTGTTGCATATGCTCGGTGCCAGCCTTCTGCTGGTCTCCGCCACGCATTTGTGGGACCGAGCCGTGCGGCTGCCCCGTAGCGAACGCGTAGAACAGCGCTAATTACCAACCGAGATTTAAGCGGCTGGCTCCTTTGGGAATCAGCCGCTTTTCTTTTTGCGCAGTGAGCTATCGCTAGCGAGTGATGCCTGCTCTCGGACGCAGACGCAGTAGCCCATAGATTCCGAAAGACAAGACAATCCCACCAAACAGCCAAATCGCCGCCACTAGTATTCCACTATTAAAAGCCGCGGTAATAAGCGCCAACAGTCCATAAATCAATATGGTCCAATAGACGATACGACGATTAAGCACGACTCCGATTGCTAATGCTAGACAGGCTACCGCCCAGATCAATGCGGGTACCATGACGACGCTGAAGGATTCGTAGACCGCTCCCGCAAAAAGGGCCACAACTGGTAGTAGCACAATGCTTATTCCAATAACCTGTAGGAGCACCGACTCGAGTCGCCCTGCTTGGAGTACTTTGGCGAAAGGGAGTGTGGCAGCCAACCAAATCAAGATCGCAGTGGGGACATAAAACAGGCCTGCGTCCATAGGGTTATAAAAAACCAACACCGTGGTTGCAATCGCGCAGCCTAGTGTGGCCCAACGTCGCATCCGCAGAGGCACGAACAAGAGCACCGCCACCAGCACTGCCGGAAGCAAAGTGAGCACCGCAACGCCGGGGCCATAAAAATCCAGCAATGACGACAACGTACGTTCGGTAGCATTCGTCGAATCGGGATGCTGGCCTTCGGCGTTACGCAGGAAAAAACTCACGATTACGGCGGTAAAGGTCGCCATCGCCACCGCGGCTCCGATGAGACTAGTCCCTACTGGCCAGGGACCAGTTCCACGCGGTTCGGGGATCCCCAACTCGCTCCGAGAGGCTTTAGCCACTTCCCGCGGCTCCCCCAAGGCACTGATGACTTCCGATTCGGTACGGCCACTCAATCTGGACTCCTCGATATGTTCGGAGATGTCTTGGAGAATGACTCGTCGCTGTGCCTCGGGCAGATCCGCCAAGTATCCGCTGAGTTGACGCAGGTAGCGCTTAGCAGTCACGTCCGGCTTGGTACTAAACATGATGTCCTCCTAATAAACTGTCCACCTGATTACTCAGCTGACCCCAGACCGAGCCAAAGAGTTCCAGAGATTCCTTACCGCTGCCGGTTATTGCGTAATACTTGCGAGAGCGTGAACCGTCGACTTGTTCCCAGCGCGTCTGTACAGTGCCGGCGTCTTTCATTCTGGCTAGCAATGGGTAAAGACTCCCCTCGCTGGCCGTCAGTTCCAACTCAACGAGCTGATTGGCAATCTCAAGCCCGTACATATCCCGTTCGGATAACAACGCAAGAACGCAGTATTCCAGCACTCCCTTGCGCAGGTTCGTGGCGATCTTTTCCGCGTTGAGATTCATACATTGAACATACCTTGCGTAACAAGTCTTGTATAGCAAGAGAAGTAAACGTTAGCTATTCTTGACCAACTCATCACGGCCACGCCTATCGACGCCACGCCGAATTTCCAGGCAGCCACCAAGGGAAAAAGAAAATCCCCGCTTCCGGAAACGGAAACGGGGACCTAATCAGGAATTTCAGCCAAACAGCGCACTGCCCACGAATGGGTCGAACGCCAGGGCTACGAAGACCAATGACAAGTAGGTAATGGAGATATGGAAGACCTTCATCGCCTTGCGGTTCATCTCAGCAGGACTATGGTCGCGCTGGGTCTCGCGGTAGAGAACGTGCGATTCGTAAACGAACCAAATGCCTGCCCCGCCGGCAACCGCAGTGTAGACGATGCCTGCATAGCCCATAGGAAGTAAGAGCAGCGAACAAACGACGGTGGCCCATGCGTAGAGCACAACCTGAACCG
>DNHA01000227.1 GCA_003486025.1 Micrococcaceae bacterium
TTGCTCATCGGGCGTATCCCATTTTGATAGAGGTGGCCGGCTTCCTAGCGCTCTTCGCCACCGCGAAGTACCGGAATCCGTCGGAGCCGTGTGAGGTCCAGTCGTGAAGTGGTCTGTCTTTCCAGCAACCGCGCTTGTCGTCCCACTCCTTGCGGTAGTTCTCAAGGCAGGCAATGCCCTCTTCGCACTTCGATTCGTCGAACAAACAGAGCGGAAGAATCTCCCGCACAGCCTCGATACCGTCGCTGATGCCAATTTTCGGGACGACGTCGAACGTCATGCTGTAAATCTGCCCATCGATCTCGTAGCCCTCCTGGGCCAACTCCCGACGGGTCTTGGCGTCACTGCCAAACTCCCGGTTGTCGATGTCGTGCGGCCCCCAGTGCTCGGAGTAGGTGTAACCCTTGTCCTTTAGCACCTTCATGTAGTGCCGCAGGCCTTCGCCGCTGTTCTCGTAGTAGTCGATAACGTGAAACTCTTCACCGACCTGGCGCACGAACCAGATGGCCGTGGAGTCGCCGACGCCGATGTCCCAGAAGGTCATCACCGGCAAGTGGCTGTTATTCGGAATTACACCTATGCGCTGCTGGGTATAGAGCTTGGTCAACTGCTGGGCGTAATAGGCGCCCTCGACCGACTGCTGGAAGGCTTCGACGGGGATCGACGGGTATTCCCGCTTCATGTCGTCGCCGAGCGTCTTCTCCTTGGCTGCGTACCAAGCGCGCTGGCCGTCATTGGTGACGATCCCGTGCTTGGCGTGCAGTTCGTTGAAATAGTCGGTCAGGCGCTGCGGCAGCACCACGTCGGTGGAGTCCAGGCTGTAGGCCTTGTTGTTCCACCAACTGAAGAAAAAGAACTTCCAGTCGAGCAGGCCCAGCGGCACACCAGAAAGCTGTTGTCGCTCTGCTGACTGGCTGTAATCGAAGAAATACCCGGCCCGGCCCTCAGCCGTCGACTCGATGGTGACGAAACACTCAGCAGCGACAGCCTCAAAAGCACCGGTGACGATCTCGCGTGCCTTGTGCGGGAACTTGGCGCAGATCTTCCCGAACTCGGATACGTGCAGGTAGCGCAGCGTGCCGCCACGGAACGAGGTGGAGACATAGAGCGAGCCGCCCTTACTGAACACCAGTTCGCCCGCGGCGTCATTTCGTGCTGGATTGGCAGCGCGGAGCTCTTTCGGCAGGTTGTCGTAGGCGTACTTGACCTTCTCCCGGAAAAGGCGCTTCGCGTCGTTCAGTGTGTGAGCGATCAAGGCGCACTTCGCAGCCTCGAACAGCGCCGCATCCAGCTGGACGATGCACACCAGAGTCGTGAACCCAAGCTGACGAGCTTTCAGGATGATGTTCCGGGTATGCATCCCCTGGAAGTAATCGATCTGCTCCTGCGTCATGCGGAAGCGAACCTTCTTCCCCTGCTTGTCAGTGATGAAGTAAAGGTTGTTCAGTCGCCAGAATCGGTCCCGAAGCAGTTTCATGTGCTCGGGTTTCATATCAGGCGTCCTTCGATAATTCGTCCATCATCTTCGAGATCTCGTCGGCGTCGTCCGTCTTCTCCTTCTCGTCCAGGCTGAATGCCTGCCGCTCAAGGACTTGCAGGTTCTTCATTGCAGAGGAAAGCTGAAACAAGGTCTTGGAGTTGCTGGGCAGCGCAACAGCAGCGAGCATCGAGGCCCGGCGCATACCGTTATTGTCCTCGTCAGTCTCGTCGATGATCGCGTCTTCGATCTCTTCGCGGCGCTGGATGGTGTTGAGCAAGTCATCCATCAGCAGGTTCGCGAGGTTCGTGGCTTTGCGAATGTCTCGCCGATGACTGCGAACCACCCGAGCACCTTCTTCTGCGGCCTCTTCGATGATCTCGGCGTCAAGTTCGCAGTTCGCGCCTTGGTCGTTGCGAACCTCTCCGCGAACCAGCTTGCTGCGAACCTCTTTGCGCACCTGGTCAGAAAGGTCTCTCGCCCATCCTTGGACTTTGGCTTTCTTCCTGATTGCGGTGTCGCTCACGCCTTGGCGCTCTGCGATAGTCCTGATGGAAAGCGAACCGGCCCGGTAGGCACGTTCGATTGCCTCCCAGTCGGGTTGCTTGGTTGTCATGAGTGTGGATTCTCTTTGGTGCAAGTATCATCTGTGGAATGGCATAGTGAGACCTAGCCCGGCAAACGATGTTTTCAATCACAGGAGAAAAAGTAATGGATAACGACGGTGCCCTTTGGCTCATAGCGCAGGTTTTGTCTGCAGCGTGCCTCTCTATGGAAGAAGGGATGACAGCCCCTAATAATCGCGACCTACCGCTAGCGAGAGAGCTGGCAGCTAATTGCGGGGATGTCCTAAAGAAACACGCGATAGCCGTTTTTGCCATCACTGAGACCGGATCAAAAGTACAGCTTCCGGCGAACCAGGATGTCATAAGAGGAAGGGAGCACTTCTCTAAGATCGTTGCAGAAAGATCCGGGAGTCAGTCCGAAATTGATACAGGCACAATCAAGATGCACTCAACCCAATTTGAACCCGGAATCTGGGAGCGCTCCGAATTGAGTCAAGCTCTCGCAAAGGCGTTCCGACTCGTCGGCTGATAAATTAATGAGTGCCGCATTCCCGCGCGGCACACCTACCCTTCCCCGATGTCCAGCAGTACATCAATCAGCTTCTGCTCACCGAGGCGCATCGCACCCAGGCATTGC
>DNHA01000320.1 GCA_003486025.1 Micrococcaceae bacterium
GAAATCCGCCGCATCCGAGAACAAATACTCCCCCGTACCCGGCAATCCCCAGGTGCTGTTCACACCGGGGCACACCCACGGGCGCTACTCCTACTATTTCCCAGATCATGGTGCCCTCGTCGCCGGAGATGCGATAGTGACCTACAATCCCTACCGGGCAATGTCCTCGCCGCAGATCGTTTCCGACGCTGCCACAGTGGATCTTAAAAGAGCGCTTGAGTCCTTAGCAGTTCTTGCAGCGACGGGCACGCAAACTGTCTTACTGGGCCACGGAGAACCTTGGCATCAGGGGCTGGAACAGTTGGTTCGCATAGCTAGGTCCCACGGCAGCTCATAAGTCCGATCCTAGAAGAGCAGCACAAATCAGCAACGAGCGACAGTCCAAGCATCTTCTGAAGAATAAGAATCTTCCACCTATCTTGCCCGCAGTTTCTGGATGTTTAAAAGGATTGAACATAAAGCCGTGGCACTACTCTGCGACGTGTATGCCGCGAATACCCATCTGGGTTGTTACAGCCAGTTAGTGACTGAGCTCTTCGATAATTGCATCGTTGAAGGTTGCCAGATCGCCCGGGTTGCGTGAAGTGATTAAAGCAAAATTCTCTGCCGGGCAACGAAAAACCTCTTCGTCTTTCCAGGTGCCGCCAGCATTGATGACGTCTGTCTTAATAGACTTGTATGAAGTGAGGGTCTTATTTTTCACTAATCCTGTTTCAACCAGTAGCCACGGACCGTGGCATATCGATGCCACCGGGCGTCCAGATGCTGCGAATGACTTTACGATGCGTTGAGCATCTGTATCCAGTCGGAGATTGTCTGCGTTCAGCGTGCCTCCCGGAACGAGTAATAGATCGAACTCGCTTTCGCGGACCTCAGATAATTTTTCGTCCACCTCGAAGACCTCGCCTAAGTCCCAGTCGCCGACGAGGGTCTGAACCTGGCCTGTTTCAGGAGCGGCGATGGTGACTTTGATTCCAGCACGTTCTAATTTCTCGACAGGCTCCTTCAACTCATCCTGCTCGACTCCGCGGTTGGAAACCACGACGAGGACTTTCTTATCTGTTAACTCGGACATGAGGTGTTCCTTTCATTTGGGTTCCAGAGCTAGCTTGGCACTCCGGGTACAACCCAGCAAGAGGTGATCAGGAAATATTCAGCCGAGCATGCACAGCGTCCCGTGCTTTAGCTTGTGTGAGGGAAGCCAAGGAGGATCTTTGACTCTATGGATCGCAGCGCTGAATGTCATCCCGCTAATGGCCGCAGGCCGAACAGCATACGGATATTTGGTCGGGCTGGTTCTGATTTGGGGACCTAACCGAAGGAGAAAGATCATGGCAGATGAAAACAACTCCGGACAGTTCGGAAACCGGGAAGACACCGAGGAGCAGGCCCGGAAGGGCGGCGAAGCGAGCTCCGGCATCTTCGGCGAAGAGAACAGCGCCGATCCAAGCGAAGCAGGGCGCAAGGGAGCTGACGCCCAGCCAACGGAAGCGAAAGCTCGTGGCGGAGAAAACAGCCACTAGACCCCTTTGCTGAATTTTGGCAGCTGGCACGGGAATTTCCGTGCCAGCTGCCGTCAGCAACTATTCACGTCAGCTTTCCACCAGGCCCGCGGGAAAACTGCGGCCTGTTCCGGGAACGCCATGAAAGACAACGCGAGGTTCCAAGGCCATCCGCTCAATATTTCACTAGCTCGCACCACTTCACTTGCTGCGGGGTAGCTTCGACTCTTTGGCCCTCCTGATCCGCTGCAGGCGAATGAATGGCCTGGATCAATCAATGTTTCGACCCGGAAACAGGTCTATCCCGGCGCACCATGTGGGTGCCACGGGATAGAGCGTCGCCTCTTAAGAAATCACTGCTAGCTTCTCCAACGCAAACTTGGAGTATTCTTCCAGCAGCTCTGGATCATCCACTGCACCGAGGTCTGCAACCTGGTCAAGTGGCGCTCCTTGAAGCATTCGTTTAACCGGCACTTCAAGTTTCTTGCCCGTGCGCGTATGCGGAATAGCACGCATGAACACAATCTCATCGGGCAAGTAACGGACTGAAAGATTCTGCCTTATGGATTGGATTATTGCTGTCTTAGCTACTTCCGGATCCGTCCCGCTGGTCACCTGAACGAAAAGCGGCATGTAGTAATCGGTGCCCATTTCCACCCCAACGATCAAAGCTTCGGCAACCTCAGGCAGAGATTCAACGGCAGCATAAATATCTGCCGAGCCAAGCCGCAACCCGTTACGGTTGAGCGTTGAATCAGAACGCCCATGGATGAGAATGCCGCGTTGCGTGAACTCGATAAAGTCACCGTGGCGCCATACTCCCGGATATGTACTGAAGTAGCTCTCGTGATACCTGGTACCGTCGTCTCCCCAGAATTTCAGAGGCATTGACGGCATCGGCTTGGTAATTACCAGCTCGCCTTTGCCCGTAGTAGGGTCGCCATGCTCATCCCATGCTTCAACCCGCACACCCAGTGCAGGAGCTTGGATATATCCAACATGGACAGGCAAATTCGGAGATCCTCCTACGAAGATCGACGCGATATCCGTTCCACCACTCATGGAGGCCAGCCAGATGTCCCCCACATGTGAGTAGACCCAGCGAAAGCCATCGGTAGACAGCGGAGAACCGGTAACTTGCAAGCTCTTCAATGAACCAAGATCATGTTCGTCCTGCGGCACCAATTCAGTCTTGGCACATGCATGGACAAAACCTGCACCTACACCAAGAACCGCAACCCGCTCCTGAGCTGTAATCTGCCAGACCCTATCCAATGAAGGGAACGTGGGATTCCCGTCAATGAGCACGGCCGTAGCTCCCACACCCAAAGCGCTGACCACTGCATTCCAAAGCACCCAACTGGTCGAAGCTACGTTGAGATACCGATCCCCCGGACGTAAGTCTGAGTGGATCAGAAGCATTTTTAGCTCCTCCAGCAAGGCTCCGCCATGCCCGTGCACAATCCCCTTCGGAATACCTGTAGTACCGGAGGAAAACAGCACCCATAGTGGGTGGCTGAACTCGACGTCGGCAAAACGCAGTTCAGCCGGCTCGGCTACCGCCTGTTCCCAAGTGGTAGCGGATGCGGCAGCTTCAATCGTTGGGGTTGAAGTATGCCGGCCAACCCAGATGATGTGTTCCACTGTGGGCAACTGAGCGAAAATCTCGTTCAGTTCCTCCCTGCGATCCCGGTCCTTGCCGCCGAGCATGTAGCCGGGCGCGGCGAGTACTACCTTCGGTTCCAGCTGGGCAAAACGCGAAACGACTGCGCCGGCCCCAAACTCGGGAGCGCAAACTGACCAGATGGCACCGAGTGAAGCGGTGGCGAGCAAACCCACTACTGCTTCGGCGACATTTGGGAGGATCGCTACAACACAATCACCATGGCCCACACCGCGCACGCGCAAATACTGTGCCAGCGCAGCAACTTCTTCCCGCAGGCTCTCCCAGCTGGTTTCCTCGCGTCCGCCATCTTCGGAAATGGCGATCAGCGCGGTGCCCTCATGTCCATGGAGCAAGTGCCGAGCAAAATTCAGCGTTCGTCCGGGAAACCATTTAGTGTTCGGCATTGGGTCTTGGCTCATGACTTCACCAGCCACGCCACCAAACTCAACTCCCGCAAATTTAGCGAAAAGCTCCCAAAACTGCTCTGGTTCATCAACAGACCACTGCCACAGTGACTCGTAGTCAGCGCCGGCTTCATGACCATGCTGCGCCACGAACTCGGTAAATCTGCCGACGCCGGTCTGCGCGAAATCTGCGCTATTGGGCTGCCAAATCAGCTCACCGTCCGCTGCAGCTGCATCGATAATCACGACGCGCCCAAGGATGTGGAACTTGCTTGACGCTGGCTTGCAATTTCTGACGCAGAGATTGGCTCGGTGCCAAACAATACGAACAAGACCCGTGCTGTCCGATCCGTTCGGTTTGACCAGGCGTGGCTGGTAGCGCGCTGGATTGCGACATCTCCGGCCCGCATCGTGGCCTCCCCCTCGTCAACCAGGAGAGTGATTTCGCCTTCCAGAACTACCGCGTAATCCAAGGATTCGGTGCGGTGGAACCAGAAGTGCTTTCCACCGCTGCGTTCGGCACCCGCATCGGCTTCTTCGTGACCATCCAGTTCGTCAAAAATCGCCGAGTTGGCATCCTTGGGGTACACAGAATCTGGCGGAAAATCTGCGATCCGCATTATCGTCTCTCCCGGAGCCGGGAAACTTGGAATCTCGGTGTCGGCGCCGGCCATGTCAGTGTCGCTGACGTGGTCGATGATACCGGCTTTGGTCATCCACGGAACCGTGGCTCCAAAGCCTGGAATCGTGTCCGAGGAGAAATGGTGCGGTGCGTCTGCGTCCGACAGGATGACGGCGAGACCTTGGTCATTGTGCCCGGTAACTACCCGGCGAACTGGTGGGCGGGACATTACGCAACCCAGTTTTCGTGCGGGTACTGGCGTGGTTCTGGCCACCAAGGGGCCTTTTCGCGTTCGGCCGAGATGGGGGTTCGCAGCGTGCCAACGCCCTCGAGCTCGAGCTCAATGACGTCGCCCGGCTGCAGGAACGTGCCGATTTCAACGCCCGCGCCGAATCCCATGGTGCCGGAACCGATAAGGTCCCCTGGCTGCAGGCGGTCCGAGAT
>DNHA01000225.1:0-2183 GCA_003486025.1 Micrococcaceae bacterium
CTTTGCATGAGTAGCGGAGTGCAACTGCCCTTTGACACTACCGAACGAGATCTATATACCCCGTCTGAACTGTATTCAGGGATCAAAGAAGTGCCATATGCGCAGGTACCGGATGCGCAGATATATACCTACTCACAATCTAAGTCACCGCTGAAATTTTCTACCGAAGACACCGCGATGGCTACCACATTGCATGACCACCATATCGGGCAGGCAATGTTAAATGCCGTGTACGACGGAGTTTTCGCCAACACCCCGATGATTGGTGTCATGGGTGGGCATGCGGTACAACGCGGAACCCAAGAATTTGCCGCTGCCGTTCAGCTTGGGGCCACCCTCACGCGTAAGGGTTACTCGATTGTGACCGGCGGGGGCGCCGGTGCGATGGAAGCAGCCAATGCAGGTGCTTGGCTTGCCGACCATGAGCCCCAAGACCTGGCCGAGGCCTTGGATATTCTGGCTCAGGCGCCTGACGCTATCCGCCATCGCACTTTGTGGGCGCGCACGGCGGTACAAGTGCGTGAGCAATTTCCGAGCAAGAATCATTCGCTAGGCGTGCCGACCTGGTTTTATGGGCATGAGCCACCGAACCTTTTTGCCACGCATATTGCCAAGTTCTTCACGAATTCAATTCGTGAAGCGATCTTGCTAGAACAATCAAACGGCGGAATCATAGTGTTGCCGGGTGCCGCTGGGACCGTCCAAGAAATTTTCCAGGATGCCTGCGGGAACTATTACGCGACCGGTGCGCGCGTCACACCCATCCTATTGGTCGGAGAAAAGCATTGGCGCGAAGAGCTGCCAGTTTGGCCACTGCTGCAAGCGCTGGCCGCTGGCCGGGCCATGGAAGACAGAATTGCCTTGGTAGACACCGTGGATGAAGCGGTCGGATTCATTGAAACCATGACTCCGTTGCGTCGCCGCACCCGGTTTTAAAAAGCTTCTGGCCGCAGCCCCAAAGGGCAGCGGCCAGAAAGGCAGTTAACGCTACGCTACCGAGGTTCCGAAGAGCAGACCCAGACAGTAGGTAACCGCAGCAGCACCCAAACCAATGGCGAGCTGGCGCACGCCGCGTTTTATCGGGGAAGCTCCGGAGAGCAAACCGACAATTCCTCCGGTGAGAAGCAACGCAATGCCGACCAAGACCACGGCTACAATCACCGCAGGAAGGCCGGAGAGTCCAAAGATGTAGGGAAGAATCGGAATGACCGCGCCAGAGGCAAAGAACATAAAGGATGACATGGCCGCTCCCGGAGCCGAACCGAGTTCCTCATGTTCGCGTTCAAGTTCAGCCGAGCGTACTTCCGGGTGGAGCGAGAACGAGGGGTTGCAATCACAGGTGAATAGACCCATGCGTTCGGCCGCACGGTGCTCTGCATCCTCATCGTTCATTCCTCGAGCCTTATAAATCAGGACCAATTCGTTCGCATCCAAATCTAGGTTCTGAGCCGCAGAGAGCGTGACCTGAGTGGGACGCGACGCGGAGAGCAGTTCACGCTGGGAGCGCACCGAGACGAACTCACCGGCTGCCATGGACAGCGCACCTGCCAGCAAACCGGCGATGCCGGAGAAGAGCACAAACGAGGACGCCACCCCAGTAGCGCCAATACCCATAACCAACGCCAAATTTGAAACGAGACCATCGTTGGCTCCGAAAACAGCCGCGCGGAAGTTGCCAGATAGACGGGTTCGACCGGCGGTCGCCAAAGCTCGAACAACCTCTTCATGGACCTGTTCATCTGCAGCCATTTGCGGAGCGGCATCTTGATCGGTGGCGTAGGGAGAATTTCCTTCGGCGCGCTGGGCTAACGCCAAAACAAAGACGGAACCAAAATGGCGGGCCATGAAACGCAGCATGGACCGCCGCAGCGAGGGACGGACCGGACGGGCATGCTCGCCTAGTTTTGCACGCCAGTAGTTTTCGTGGCGTTCTTCGGCTTCCGCCAATCCGCGCAGAATCTGGTGTTCTTGCCCGGTGCGTTTTACCGCTAGTTCGCGGTAGATCGCACCCTCGGCGACTTCGTCGGCCATATATTTACGCCAGCGACGGATTTGTACCTTGGTGGGTTGGGGTGTTGAGCTTTGGGTCATCACGGGGATGAGTCTCCTGAGACAGAGTGGATCTAGCAGGCAGGCTAATGATCCGAGGTAGGTTCAACTGTTCAGTTTAGTGAGCGAAGTGA
>DNHA01000225.1:2250-3816 GCA_003486025.1 Micrococcaceae bacterium
GCGATAAAAACAGAGAGTTCTTCTCGGGACACATCAAAACTAGGGGTTCGTACGGTGCGCGTCAGCGATTCGGCGAGCCGTCGAGGATCGGTGACAAAATAACTGACCCAGACCCCCTGCAGTGGAAACTGCACTTGCCCGGTTTGCAGATCGATAATCGGAAGAACATTGACACTCATGGCAGCACGTACCCTCAAGAAAGCTCTTGCCCGCAACCGGTCGGCGTACGGACCGCTTCTTCATCCGAACCACCCATGAACCTGGGGTTGGTGTGCGGCCAGTCGGAGCTTGGCGCCGCATCTCGTGAAGCAACATTACGATGCTACACCGACGCCAGCTTCGCTCGCGTAGTGATACGTAATACCAAGGATGCCAAGCCCTGCGCTCGCCGAGGACACAACCACTTGGCGCACTACTCAGGCTGGCCTACTTCTTGCGAAAGGCGCTGCAAATGCAAAAATTGCTCCTGCCATTGAACGGAACTGTAGCTTGGGAGATTTAAGGCCTGTTCGCGAAGGCCGACCTGACCGTCAAGCAACTCACGAACAATATCAAGCTGCCCCGCGTGCCTCGAGGTCTCCGCGATCATATGCACGATCAGATGTTCTACGGTGCTATGGCGGTGAACGGACCACCAAGGGATAACGGCAGGAGAACTTAACTCTGAATTATCCAACGCCGCTTCGGCGAAGGCGATGGATTTCCGGTACAGATCCAGCACGTCTTGAACCGAATAGTCTGCCGGAGGCAGAAAATCGATTTGTGAATCCTCGCTTTGCAGCAATTGGAGTACATGATCATCGTTAGGGATCAGTCCCAAGCATTCACCGAAATAACCATATTCGGTCACAGCTAGGTGGTGCACGATGCCAAGCATGTGGGTGCCGGTAGGCGTCATCGGGCGGCGGGCCAGTTCCTCGCTCAACGCCTCGCACTTCCACAGCACGGTGCTACGTGCCTCATTCAAATAGACGCGAAGCCTTTGGGCAGACGGATCATTTGTGGTGTCCATGCGATGAGTCTAATTTCAGTCCCGTCCAATGGACAGTGCTGAAACGATCTTAAAGACGCTGCGGCTAGCAGGACAGCGACTGCTTAAGGTAGGACCTGGTTTCCTATTGGTAAACTTGCCTAACGTAAGGGTCTGATCAGAATGGTTTGGCCGCATCTGAGACCGAGGTCCACCAACCGGTGGCGGCTTTACAACAAAAATGGTGGGAGCGCATGAAAACACTGCCCGTAGAACCCACCGGTGCAGCGATCAATATTGGCGCCCGTTTGCGAGGCGTACGGCAGACGCGCCGGCTAACAATCGACCAAGTGGCCGAAATGTCTGGGCTGACTAAAGGTTTCCTGTCTCGCGTCGAACGGGACCTGACAAGCCCGTCGGTGTCGACATTGCTCAAGCTCTGCGATGTGCTGGGACTGGAAATCGGCCAACTTTTTTCTGTGCCCGAAACAAAATTAGTCAGGCTTCAGGAAGCACCGCGCATTGCCCTCGGTGGTGAGGGAATCACCGAACAGCTTGTCACCCCGCGCACGGAAACACGTGTGCAAATGATTAGG
>DNHA01000220.1 GCA_003486025.1 Micrococcaceae bacterium
GCATCACTCGAGGCGGGTGGGCCTGCGCCAGAAACATCAGGTGTTCGACTGCTTTGACCTTTTGCAGGTGGTCCAAGCGGCACGGGCCACCGAGGGCCAGCGCAGGTACAAATCCGAACATCTCGTCCGGTCCTGGGCGGCCGAGCAGCTTTACAGCGCGCTCAAAGAGTGGCTTGTCGCCGTCGTCTTCCATATCGAACGCATCCTTTTCACACACGATCAACCAGGTTTGAAGCAACAGGTCGGCTTTGCCTAGCGCCATATCCGCAGAATCGTCTGAAGGGAAGATCATGGAATAAGGCGCATTGATATGCAGGCTCGGACCAGTGCGCTCGCCCCAAACGTGCAACTCGCCCAACGCTCCCCTTGCGAACACGTGATACCGATCTTTACTGTAAAAATCGGTTGCGTGTATCCATGCATTGAGAACGTCAGCGTATTCGCGTGGGTCCACCAGCCATAGCAATCCGTTGCCAAAGCCCGCCCAGCCAATTGCCTTCCAGTAGGTCAGCAGTGCATCGGGCAACTTTCCGCGATAGGCCTCCACAATGGATTCGGGTACGGGCGTGCTGTCGATCTGCGGCCCAAAGCCCTTGTGGTTATAGAAGTAGTCGAAGTTCTCATCCAACATCTGGCTCATCATTTGCAGCGCTCCATTTTCCCGTTCATCTTACTGCTGGCCCGTTCAGAGTGAGGGACTTCGTTTGCAGCGTGGTCAAGTCCCTCTATCCGCGACACCTCGCCTTTCTTTTTCTGGTTCCACTGCCTGCCAATGGTGGTATTAACCTCGCCGTCTCCAAAGTCTGCAATTTCATCCCTGCCACCAGCAACCATGTCGGGATTGTGCAAGGCATTGAGAGCTTTCATGGTTTCGCTGGTCTCTGCCTGGGCCAGGCGCTCCGCCTCGATCGGGGGAGTTCCCTGAGCCACGTGGTGCGAGGTTTTTTTCCTCGTGAGATCGCGGGCGTAGGCTTTTCGAGCCGCTCTCGCAACCTTTTGATCCCTGTTATTGGGGTCAAAAGCAGCCCGCCCATCCAGATACTCCTGCACGGTCATATCGTTCAAGCCTTGCTGCTGGCCCTGCAACTGTCTATCCATCTCAGGGTACTTGTCCGCAGGTAGCTTCTGCGTGCTGAAGCACGGAAGCTTTTTCTCTGGCATTCGCTTGGGCGTCACTACTGTGACTACTTCACGCTTTGCATTGGGCTGGCGATTGCTGTCGGCCTGTCGCCGTTTGCGAGCGCGTAGCGCCTTGGTCAGCGCCTTGAAAGCATCCTCAAGTTTCTCCAGCAGCATGAATAGCTTCTGGCCGACGCGGGCGGTCATCCTGCCGGCCTTCGCCGCGGCATAGCCTATTCCGCCGGCACCACCTGCTTCGATGGTGACGGCTGCCAGCACCACCGAAACCAACATGTCGATGGCAATCTGGCTGCCAAACCGGGATTTGAGGTTTTCGGCCTCATCCGGCGGGATGGCTGCCCACCAGTCCTCGGCAAACTGGGGCAGCATGCTGACGATTGCAGGGTCATCGATCAGCAGGTTGAACATCTCCTTCATTTCGCTGGCCGCCGCCATGACCTGCTTGCCTTGAGCGCGGTACTCAGCAACCTTGCGATCCAAACCGGCCCGGTCACCGGTCAGCAACAGCATCTTCCACTCACGTAGCTCGGTTTCTGTCTTGTAGTAGAGAACCGCCAGCTGCCAGACGGCCTCAGCCGTCCCGCTCACATAGTCCCAGCCGCCTTGAACTGCGCCGAGACCTTGATTGCCAAGTTTCAGCGCGCCGCGCGTGAAGTATCCGGAGCCGTTCCACTGCGTCCACTCAGCTGCGAAGTCCGTTCTCGTCTGTGCAACGATTGCATCCAGCGCCTGCTTGATCTGCTCCCTTGCACTGAGGATGTCAGCGTCGTCGTTGTCATCCAGATCGTGCTGGTAGAGCACCTGGATCGGACCGACAGAGACATTGCCCAGTACGGCCTTGCCGGCATCGTCCAGGTTTCCTGAGCGAATGCTGTCGTCGGCGAGCATCACCCGATAGCTCGCGCCGCGTACCGGTGTCTGGTCCAGATCGTTGTAGTGGTAGTGCAGGGTCAGGTCTTCGGCCTGTGGAGCCGACGCCTGGGCAAAGCTCTTGCTTGCTAATGCAGGCGTCGCCCGCAGAAGACTGGTTGCCACAAGTGGCAGTGGACCCACCGCGCTTGCCGAGGAGACACCTTGGTCCACGTAAACCAGATTCTGCTCCCCGGCCAACAGGCGGCAGCCGCAAGCAAGGCTATCGCCTTGGCGCGCCACCGGCTGACCATCAATGACGATGCTCGCGTCACCGGTGATGATCGGAAAGACACCCTTGTGCAGGGTGGGGCAGGTGGCTTTGTCGCCGACACGTGCGACCGGCTTGCCTTCAATATCCGTTGCAGGCGAGCCGGTAATTACCCTGCCGCCGCTTGTGGTGGCATCGCCCACCACGATCCATGTTCTTGCCATCCATCGGTCCTCCTTGGACGTCAGGTAACAAGTCTAAAGGCGGTAGTACGGGGTCAATTTTCTTTCCAGACGATTCCTATCTATCGAATGGGAATGCAAGCGTTGCTTGGATATTCGACGACGAAGCACTGCACGTTGGTTCGTCTGTTGTTGCTGACCATC
>DNHA01000045.1 GCA_003486025.1 Micrococcaceae bacterium
GAGGTGTTGTAGGTGCGTACCGAGTCGCGGTGGGAGCCGAGGAATTTGGCCAGAGGAAGTCCTGCGCGTTTGGATTTGAGGTCGTAAAGGGCAATATCCAGAGCGGCCAGCGCCTGAGTGGCAACGCCTGAACGGCCTACCGAAGCGCCAGCCCACAGCAGCTTGGTGTAGAGCTTGGCGATGTCGTTGGGGTCCTCGCCGATCATTGTCTGGGCGACTTCCTTGGCGTGGGCGTATTGCGCCGGGCCGCCTGCACGCTTTGAGTAGGAGAAGCCAAGGCCTTCATGGCCCTGTTCGGTGGTGATCTCCGCGAAGAGGAACACCACTTCGGTCATGGGCTTCTGCCGTCCGGTGAAGACCTTAGCATCCGAGATGGGTTTTGCCAGCGGCAAACGCGCGGTGGAAAGTTTGACGTGGCGGATGGCATCTGGCGTGTAGCTCATGATTGAAAACTCCTGATGGTCAAGGCGCCCGGACGGGCCCTGGTATGTACTTATAATACAAGTTAGGAAGTTATCATACAACCGTTTGCAGGAGTATTTCTTGCTCGTCTGAATCCATCTCTGGCAGTCTGCCCGCATGACCAGTTAAAAGCTTGAGGGGCCGCTCGAAAATATTCGAGCGGCCCCTCAAAGCGGTAGCTGGAAGTGCTAGCTAATCGCCTCGGCGATCGGTGTCTTCCCATCATAGAAATTCACTGTTTGCTTGATGGCTGCATCTTTGGACACCACATGCGTGATGACGTCGGCAACGGTCTCTCGGGCGGTATTGCCCTCGTCGTTTTCTGGGGCACGACCCTGAATGCGGCCCACTTCATCGGCCAGCGTGACACGCGCAGTTGATGGGTCCAAGGTCAATGCACCTGGGCCAAGGATCGTGTAGTCCAGATCGGTGGCGCGCAGGAACGCATCGGCATCATGCTTGGCCTTCGCATAGGTGTAGAACGAGTTGTCCTTCTCCAGGCTGTCTACGTCAACCGATGCGGTCGCATAGGAGACCATGACAAAACGCTTCACACCGGCCTGCTCAGCTGCCTTCATGGTGCGCACTGCGGCTTCGTAATCCACCGCGACGGTGCGTTCGGGGCTTCCGCCGCCGGCGCCGGCGGAAAAGACCACGGCCTTCGCACCGGCAAAGTGCTGGGCTAGGGAATCAACGTCTGCCTGTTCGATGTCCAGCACTACCGGGGTGGCGCCCAGGGCGCTGATTTCATCGCTATGATCTGGGTTGCGAATCACCGACTCTACGTTCAGCCCGTGACTTGCAAGTTTTGGCGCCGCAAGAAGTGCAACCTTCCCGTGCCCACCAATGATGACTACTCGATTTGTTTCGGACATATGCTGCTCTTTTCTCCTCGGTTGTCGTCTTTGGCACAACGCGAAGCGGTGGCTCGATATTCCAAGAGATCACAGATCAAGAAATATTGAGCCACCGTCAGGTGCATGAAGAACAGGTAAAACGAGGCCAGGCTATTAGGCGACTGGGGTGACTAAGGTGCCCTGGTTGATGTACNNTCCAATGGATCACAGATCGAGGAATATCGAGCCACCGCTAAGTGCGTGAAGGCCAAATGAAACGGGTCCAGGCCCTCAGGAGACCGGGGTGACTAAGCTGCCCTGGTCGATGTACGTGCGGAGATTATCCAGCGTCAACGCCGCCATGTCCGCGCGGGTCTCATGGGTTCCGCTTCCCAGATGCGGCAGCAGGACCACGTTCTCCAGCCCCAGCAATTCCTGGGGAACTGCAGGTTCGTGAGCGTAGACATCAAGGCCAGCGCCTGCGATGAGGTTGTTCTCAAGTGCATTGACCAGGGCAGCCTCATCGATGACGCTGCCACGGGCTATATTCACCACAAATCCCTGCGGACCTACGGAAGAGAGCACCTTTGCATCGACCAGGTTGGCGGATTGCGGCCCGCCGGCGGCCGCAATAATCAGCACGTCCGTAGCTTTAGCCAGCTCGGCGGCGGAGCGGTGGTACGCATAGTCGGTATCGGTTTTCTCGGAGCGGTTGTGGTAATGGATTTCGCAGCCGAAAGCCTCAAGCCGGCTGGCAATAGCCTGGCCGATTCGTCCCAGTCCGAGGATTCCGACGCGCTTGCCGCTGGCCCGCGTGGCTAGCGCGAAGTTCTCTCCACCGCCCCACGTGCCGTTGCGGACAAAGCGTTCGGCCGAGCCGAGCGAGCGAAGTGTCATCAGGTACAGGCCCAGGGCGGTATCTGCGACGCAATCGGTGAGCACATCCGGAGTATTGCTGATGGGAATGCTGCGTTCGGCGGCCTGCGCTACGTCGGTGGCGTCGTAGCCCACGCCGAAGTTGACGATGGCCTCCAGATTGGGAAGTGCTTTCATCAACTCGGTGTCAACGCCGACCTTGCCGGAGCACACGGCAATCCGGATATCCTGCCCGTGCTTCTGCAGGAAGGATGCCCGCTCGGTGCCCGGCGCGGGCAGGATAAGTGATCCGAAGTCCTCGCTGAGCGCCTTGGCGACGGTGGGATTGACGGGGCCAACGCGCACAATGGCGTTCCCGGTGATTGCTGAGCTGCTGCGTCGTGCGGACGCGCTGGTATCGGTGGACATAAGGGAATCGTATGAACTTTCATCGATCCACGTCCAACACTCAGTTTGGATAGATCAATGCCCTTGAAGCATCGATCGGCCATCTCGCCCGGAATGTCGCGTAAGTCACATTCCATTACTGGGCGGTAGAAGAACCGCAGCCCGGTCAGGTTGCGTTCCGGCAGGTCTTCATCCCTTGACCGGCATCCGGGAGCAGTCAAAGCTTTGGATACGGACAAGGCCGGAAAACACCACGGTCACCTCGCACTCGCACGCAGAAGGAAACAATGATGTTCAATTCCAAAACCCCCATTCAGCGGGCACGGCGCATCTCCATGGCGGTTGCCGCCGGAGCACTGCTGAGCACCACCGCGCTGGCCGGCTGCTCGGTAGCCAATTCCGAAGACGCGTCCGGAGGGTCGGCGGCGCCGGGAGCAACCGTAAGCGACACCCTTCGTGTGGTGCTCCAGCAGGAACCGCCAACGCTGGAGGCCTGCGAATCGAACCTGACCAGCACCGGAGTGGTGGTCCGCTCGACGATCACCGAACCGTTAATCGAACGCAACCCCACCACCGGTGAGCTGGAACCTAAGCTCGCCACCGAATGGTCCAGCGATGATGACACCACCTGGACGCTGAAGCTGCGCGAAGGCGTGAAGTTCCATGACGGCAGCGACTTCACCGCAGAAGACGCCGCCGCCACCATCGAGCGTGCGGTCAACTCGGATCTAGGCTGCAACGTCGAAGGCTACGTCTTCGGCGACGATGACCTCAAGGTCAAGGCCGTAGACGACAGCACGCTGGAGGTCACCGCGGTCAAGGCCGACCCGATCCTTCCGCTGCGACTGTCCTTCCTCGAAGTAGTCCCATCCGAAACCTCAGCTACCGAAAAAGTCCGTGAGCCTATCGGTACCGGACCCTACAAGCTGGACAAATGGGATGCCGGCCAATCCATCAACGCCTCCGCCTTCGCCGACTACTGGGGAGAAGCCCCGGCCTTCGCCAAGGCAAACTACCAGTGGCGTTCCGAGGGAAGTGTCCGCGCAGCAATGATCACCTCCGGTGAAGCAGATATCGCCACCGGCCTGAGCCCGGAAGACAATATCGGAGACCTGGGCGTTAGCTATCCAAACAATGAGACCGTCGCCCTGCGCATGCACGCAGACAAAGCACCATTCACTGACATCAAGGTCCGCCAAGCGGTTAATTACGCTATTGACAAGGAATCCATTGTCGCCTCGCTGTACGGCGGACGCGACAAGGCAGCTGCCCAACTGGTGCCTGAAGGGGTAGTGGGGCACAGCGACTCACTGCCGGTCTGGCCATATGATCCGGAAAAGGCCAAGTCTCTTGTGGAAGAGGCCAAGGCGGCTGGTGTTGACACCTCCGCTCAGATCAGCCTGATCGTGCGCACCGCGCAGTTCCCGAAGATCGAGGAGCTGGGCCAGGTCGTACAGGAACAGCTTTCCCAGGCCGGACTGAACGTGAAGTTGAAGATGCTTGAGACCAGTCAGCACCTGACCTACCAGGTCCGCCCGTTCCCCACAGATGACGAGGGTGCCATCATGCTGATGACTCAGCACGGCAACCAGGCAGGTGACGCCGCTTTCACCGTGGACCAGTACATGACCACCAAGGGGGCGCAGTCGGCCTTCGGAACTGCGGAACTGGACAAGCTGATCGAGGAAGCGGACGCTTCCTCTGAAGCAGACCGACAGGCAGCTTTTGAAAAGGTCTTCCAGTACCAGAATGACAACGTGGTGCAGTTTGCGCACATCGCCCACCAGACCGGAATGCTCGGCATCGCTCAGTCAGTGAACTACGAGCCGAACTCCTCCTCGGGTGACGAGCTGCGCTTGGCAGAGGTCACCGCGGCGAAATAGCCAGGATTCTCCCTGAACGCCAAACGGAACCGACAATGACAGAACTTATCGAAAGTACACAGTTTAATGCTCACCTATCTGCGTAAAAGGATCATCTCTTCGGCCGTGCCGTTGCTGGTTGTCATCGTAGGCGTGTTCGCGCTGGCCCGCATGACCGGTAATCCGGCCGCGTTGTACCTGCCGCTGAACGCCACCGAAGCCATGCGCGAAGACTTCGCCATTCGCAATGGGCTGGATCAGCCAATCTGGGTGCAAATGGCCCAGTACTTCGGCGGAGTCTTGCGCTTTGATTTCGGTAGCTCCATGCGCACCGGTGAAAGCGCAGCAGATATGGCGTTGCGGGCCTTTCCCGCAACATTGCAGCTTGCCGGCACCACCATGGTCATTGCCATCGTGCTGGCAGTCATTGTCGGTTCCGCCGCGGCGCTGAAACCGAACGGAATCCTGGACAGGTTCTGCAGTTTCTTGTCCATGACCGCCGCCTCCATCCCGGATTTCTGGTTGGCAATCGTGGGTATCTGGGTCTTTGCCATCACCTTGGGCTGGGTGCCTACCTCCGGTGTCATGGGCATGGCAGCCTGGGTGCTTCCGGTAGCCACCCTGGTGATGCGCCCGTTTGGCACCTTGGTGCAGGTGGTGCGCGGTGCGATGGTTTCTTCGCTTTCGGAACCCTATATCAAACTTGCCCGGTCCAAGGGAGCCACCGAATACCGCGTAGTTGGGGCACATGCCCTGCGCAATGCCGCGGCCCCTGGACTCACCGTGGCCGGGGACCTGACAGTCGGCCTGGTCAACGGAGCGGTAGTCGTGGAAACCATCTTCGGCTGGCCAGGCATTGGAAAGCTCATGATCGACTCGATCCTGCAACGCGACTTCGCGGTGCTCCAGGCCTGTGTGCTGCTGACCGCAGTGGCGATTTTCATCCTCAACATCCTCATCGATGTGGGCTACGCGCTGCTGGATCCCCGGGTTCGCCCCAGTGCCGGGGCGCGCAAGCGCCGCAAGGCCCGCAGTGAATTCCGCGGTCAGTCCAACGGCCCAAGCACTCCATCTGCCCCAACCGCCAACAACCCGGCCGCCGCCGTTCTCGACGCCTAGGGAAAAGCCATGACACAAATTCAAGACAAGCCACTAGCCGCTGGGCGGAAGGCAAAAAGCGCTGGACGGTTGGGCCGGCCAAGCATGTTCTCCATGCTGCTGCGCGACAAATTCGCTACGGTGGCCGCTGCGCTGCTCGGCGTTGTCATCCTCATCGCGATCTTCGGCCCGGCCCTCATGGGGGAACTGGCCACCAAGCAAAATCTGATGTTCATGAATAAGCCTCCCTTCGACCCGGCCAACGGGTGGGCCTACGTTCTGGGCTCCGATTCGCTGGGACGTTCAATGCTCGCCCGCTTGGTCGTCGCCACGCAG
>DNHA01000159.1:0-3696 GCA_003486025.1 Micrococcaceae bacterium
GGCAATCAGCACGCGGCTGCCAGGCTTGATTCCGGCACGTTCACAGGCCCACAGACCCACAGACAGCGGCTCGATCAGAGCTGCTGCTTCATCGCTGACAGAATCCGGAATGTCGTAGGCGAAATCGGATTGGATGCTCACATACTCGGCGAACGCACCGTCGATCGGAGGTGTGGCGTAGAACTCGATGTCGGGGCAGAGATTGTAGCGTCCGGTCTTGCACTGCATACAGGATCGGCAGGGGCGCTGCGGTTCAACGGCGACCCGCTTGCCGATTCGGGCTGTGTCCACGGCACTTCCGACGGCGGCTATCCGCCCGGAGAGCTCGTGCCCAAGGATCAGCGGATGGTCCACGACGTAGTCGCCGATGCGACCATGTTCGTAATAGTGGACATCGCTGCCACAGACGCCGACTGCCGCGACCTGCACCAGAACCTGGTCCGGTTGCAGTTGGGGCACGGGCAGATTTTCCATGGACATGTCGCCCTGCCGTTTGAGAACGGCGGCACGCATGGTGGAGGGAGGCTGGACAGGTGCGGAGCTTACCGGGTGCGAAGCGGGATTTGTCATTGGACGGTTTTTCTCTCTATGGCGTGTTAAGACGGTTGGTTATTTCACGGCGCCCAGGGACNNCCCTTGGACCAATTTGTCTTGAGCGGCGAACCCTGCGATCAGCACCGGAAGCGACACCACGACCGATGCGGCGCACAGTTGAGCCAGGAACAACCCCTGGCTAGAGACGAAACTGGTCAGATACACCGGGGCCGTACCGGAAACCACACCGGTCAGCACCCGGGCCAGCAGCAACTCGTTCCAGGAGAAGATGAAGCAGATCAGGCTGGTTGCCGCGATGCCGGGCATCGCGACCGGTGCCACCACTTGAGTCAGAGTGCGCACCAGCCCCGCGCCGTCCAGCTGCGCTGCTTCGAGCATTTCGACCGGTACCTCGGCTAGGAAGGAGCGCATCATCCACACAGCGATTGGCAGATTCATCGACGTATACATGATGATCAAGAACCAAATATTATCGAGCATCCCAGAGAAGTTGGCGAAGATGTACAAAGGCAGAGCCGCCGCTACGATTGGCAGCATCTTGGTGGATAACAGGAAGAACAGCACGTCGGTCCACTTCGCAATGGGCTTGATCGACAAGGCGTAGGCCGCAGGGACTGCCAAGAGGAGGACCAGAACGGTGGAGAACACCGACGCCATGGCCGAATTGATCAGCGGTGGCCACGGATTGGCCCCCGAATCACCGCCGAAGAACTGCGCGTAGGCATCCAGGGTCAACGGAGCAAAGAATGAGGGAGGATTGGTCGCCGCGTCCGCTTCCGAATGGAAGCTGGTGATCACCATCCACAACACGGGAGCTACAAAGAGCAGCCCCACGATCCACGCGATGATTCCGACCATGGGCTTCCCGCGCTCGGCGCCGCGCAGTCGGCGCGCCGGTGACCGGCGGAGTTCTTTGGTCGCGATGCTCATCGTGCGGCCTCTTTCTTGAAAATGCTGAAGACGGAGCGTAGGGCAAAGGTCGCCACGATCAGGCTTCCAGCCACGGTGACCACGCCGGCCGCCGAAGCGACTCCGTATTCATTGGCGATGTAAAACGTCTTATACACGGCGTAGGGCAGGTTGGAGGTGCCAAGCCCACCGGAGGTGAGGGTAAACACCGCGTCGAAGTTCTGCACGATGTAGATTGCACCGAGCAATCCACCCAGTTCCAGGTACTGACGCAAGTGCGGCAACGTGATGTAGCGGAAAACTTGCCATGCATTGGCGCCGTCCATATGCGCCGCTTCGATCGCGTCGGCCGGCCGGGATTGCAACCCGGCCAGCAGGATCAGCATCATGAACGGGGTCCACTGCCACACCAACGAGATGATGATCGCTGCCAACGGCTGGTCGGTTAGCAGGTCCAGCTGCGGGGGATATTCCGCCCCGAACATATTCCACAGACCGGTGAGCAGCCCGTTGATCAGCCCGTATGCCGGGTTAAGAACCGCATGCTTCCAAAACAGTGCCGCCGCCACGGGAACCACCAGGAACGGTGCGATCAGCAGAGTGCGGACCACGCCACGGCCTAGGAATTTCTGGTTCAGCAGCAACGCAATCGCCAGGCCTATTGCCAGGCTCAGCAGCACCACCGAGGCGGTCAACAGCACTGTGACCCATACTGAATGGCGCAGATCTGGATCTGCGAACACCTGCACGTAGTTCGAGACACCGGCAAAGCCGCGGTCGTTGGGACGCAGACTGTTCCAATTGAAGAATGAAACAAACAGCGTTACGGCGAAAGGCAACTGGGTCGTGACGATCACGAAGATCAATGCGGGTAGCAGCGGCGCCCTGCGTGCCCACGCAGCGGCGCGGGACATGGCCTGTTTTTGATTGCCGGGACCGCCCGAAATAGTTTCGGGGGCCGCAGCGGTGCTGACGGACGACATCGTATGTATGTGCTCCTTAGAAGGTTCCACCCGGCTGGCCTCACCTAAGGCCGCCGGCTCATTACGTGGGATCAATCCCTGTAGGTCTGGGCGATGCGTTCTGCCCGCTTCTGCCCCTTATCCAGGGCTTCCTTGACGCTCGTTTTCCCCGCGATCACCGCGGACACGTCTTCGGAAACGGACGTACCCAAATCAGCGAACTCCGGAATTCCGGCGAACTGGATTCCCACGTACGGGCGCTCCTGTACTCCAGGATCGGTTGGATCGGCGTTGAGGATGGCCTCACGTTCGGCATCGAAGAAGGGCGCCGCCTGCTGATACTCCGGGTGCTCGTACGTCGACTTACGCTTACCGGCCGGAACCGATGCCCAACCGAGCTCTTCGGCAACCAGTTCCTCGTATTCCTTGGAGCTGGCCCAGGCTACGAACTCCGCTGCCGCGTCCTGCTTCTCCGAGGCGGATTGGATGCCCCACGACCAAGTCCACAGCCAGCCCGAATGCTTGGTTTCCTTCACCGGGGCCTGGGCGTAGCCCAACTTGCCACGCACCGGGGAATACTTCGCTTCTAGGATGGATCCAGCTGACGAAGCGTCGTACCACATGGCGGTATTGGACTGCACCATGTTATTAAGGCATTCGGCAAACCCCGCCTGTGCTGCACCGGATTCACCGTGCTCGCGCACCAGGTCAGTGTAGAAGGTGACCGCTTCGCTGAACTCCGGCGCGTTGACCTGCGGCTGCCAGTTCTTGTCAAACCAGGTCCCCCCGAAGGTGTTAACCACGGAGGTCAGCGGCGAGAAGACCTGCCCCCAGCCTGGCTGTCCGCGAAGGCAGATGCCTTTCATGTCCTCTTCGGCCTCGTCAATCTTCTCGGCAAGATCCGCCACCTCATCCCAAGTGGGATTGTCCGGCATTTTCAACCCGTGTTTGGCGAACAGATCCTTGCGGTAAATCGTCAACGACGATTCTCCGTAGAACGGCTCCCCGTACAGATGGCCGTCTGTGCCTGTCAATGACTGCGTGTAGGCCGGAAGAATGTCTTGCTGGTCGAATTCCGGATCCANNGCAGCCATCCGTTCTCGGCGAAGAATGGAATCTCATAGTTGGATAGGGACGCGACGTCGTATTGCCCGGCCTGCCAGGAAAATTCTTGGATGATCTTGGCCCTCACGTCATTTTCCGGCATCGCCGTGTAGTTGACCCTAATCCCGGTCTGCTTAGTGAAATGCTCGGCGGTCAGCTTTTGAAG
>DNHA01000159.1:3735-4081 GCA_003486025.1 Micrococcaceae bacterium
CCATCAGCACATTGATGCTGTCTGGTCCGCTCTCGGCAAGCCCTCCTCCGGCACCGGCGCATCCGGTCGCAGCCATAGTCAGTGTCAGCGCACCGGCGGCCAGCGTAAAAAGGCGCGGTCTAAAGCGCATGGAGGACTCCTTTGTTCTTCGACGTACAGCGCAACCCACTATTGCAACAGCGGCGGACACCAGGCTGAGGCGTACTCCATGGATTAGGGGGACACTGCTAATGAGGTTCCTCAATCGTATAGCTGTGACGCTAGGCACAACTAGAGCCACTGTTGCTGAATTCTGATACTATTTTTCCCAAAGTTGACCAGCACCGGACGGTATTCTGGGATATAT
>DNHA01000306.1 GCA_003486025.1 Micrococcaceae bacterium
AGATACCACTGCCTTCAGAGCCGAGATGTTGGTATTGGTGTCCATCCCAACGCCCCACAGGATTCGATCGCCGACGGCGCATTCAACAAATGACGCAGCACGCGCGTTGCCGCCCTCGCTCATTGCATGCTCGGTGTAGTCCAAGACGCGCAGGTCTACACCATCATCGTTGAGCATCTTGACCAAAGCGGACAATGGACCATTGCCTTGGGCACTGCGCTCATGCGCTACCCCATCGATGATCAGCTTCACGTCCAGCTGGAAGCTTCCGTCTTCGGCCGACGCAGCGGTCGCCGACGCAATCTGGTAGTAACCCCAGGCATCCAATCCGGACTCTTCACTGGCTGGCAAGTACTCGTCCTGGAAGACGTTCCAAATGGTGGAGGAGGAAACTTCGCCGCCTTCGGTTTCGGTCTTCTTCTGGATGACTCCGGAGAACTCGATTTGCGCACGGCGCGGCAAGTCCAGGTTGTAATCGTTCTTCAGCAGGTAAGCCACGCCACCCTTGCCGGACTGCGAGTTCACGCGGATCACTGCCTCATAGGAGCGGCCAATGTCCTTTGGATCGATCGGCAGGTACGGGACGGCCCAGACCATCTCGTTCAGCTCCTTGCCTGCGGCGGACGCCTTGGCGTCCATGGCCTCCAAGCCCTTCTTGATCGCATCCTGGTGGGATCCGGAGAAAGCGGTGAAGACCAGGTCGCCACCGTAGGGGCTGCGTTCAGGAACTGGCAACTGGTTGCAGTATTCGACGGTGCGGCGGATGTGGTCCATATCGGAGAAGTCGATTTCTGGGTCCACACCCTGGCCGAACATATTCATGCCCAGGGTCACCAGGTCGACGTTGCCGGTTCGCTCGCCATTGCCGAACAAGCAGCCTTCGATGCGATCCGCGCCAGCCAGGTAACCCAGCTCGGCGGCAGCAACACCGGTGCCACGGTCATTGTGCGGGTGCAGCGAGAGGATAATCGAGTCACGGTTAGCCAAATTGCGGTGCATCCACTCGATGGAGTCTGCGTAGACGTTCGGTGTAGCCATTTCAACGGTGGCCGGCAGGTTCAAGATCATCTTGTTCTCCGGGCTGGCTTCCAGAACTTCGGCTACTGCCTCGGAGATCCGCTTGGCGAATGCCAGTTCGGTGCCGGTGTAGGACTCTGGCGAGTACTCATAGGTGATCTTGGTACCGGTCAGCTGCTCTTCGTACTTCTTGCACAGACGTGCACCCTGCACCGCGATATCAACGATGCCGTCCTCGTCTTGGCGGAAGACAACTTCGCGCTGCAGAATCGAGGTGGAGTTGTACAGGTGAACGATTGCCTGCTTGGCACCCTCGAGCGACTCATAAGTGCGCTCGATCAGGTGCTCGCGGGACTGGGTCAAGACCTGGATGGTGACGTCATCAGGGATGCCGCGTTCGATCAGCTGGCGGACAAAGTCGAAGTCGGTCTGCGAGGCGGAAGGGAAACCGACTTCGATTTCCTTAAAACCCATTTGGACCAGCAGGTCAAACATCTTGTGCTTGCGCTCTGGACTCATCGGGTCGATCAGCGCCTGGTTTCCGTCACGCAGGTCAACCGCGCACCAGCGTGGAGCCTTCGTAATGTACTTATCTGGCCAGGTGCGATCGGGCAGGTTGACTTCGATCTGATCCTGGAATGGAACATACTTGTGGACTGGCATGTTCGAAGATTTTTGCATGTTCTGCATTTCGGTTATCCCCTAGACAATGTTGGTGCTTAGTTGTGTGGGGCCAGACATGAGCTACTCCGCGGCGAGAAGGTCGGCCGAATTGACCACTAACGGTCTCTTGGATCCTCGCAGCGGCAGATTAGTAGTAGAAGCTCGAAATGCACGATTTGAGCATAACACCGGTTTGATGTGGACCGTGACTTGCTGCTCAATTGTGTCAAATAGTGGACAGTCCCAGCCATGAGCTTCTTGATCTTGTGGCCAGCAGGCAGCGAAAATTCAGCAAAGAACGTCCGCTTGGTGCCTTTCAAGATCATCTAAGCCTCTGCTGCAGTGCACGGATCGCTCAGGAGCGACGTAACGAGTTCCGTCCGGTGACTGCCAGCCAGAGTCCCGCTGCCAAAAGCAGAATGCTGGCAATCAGCATTACGGCATCCCCGAGACTATCGATGCCCACGCTGAGTTCGGGCGCCAGCAGACTAAGCCCTCCAATGCCAAAGATCGTCAATGCGATACCGGATAGGCGCAGCGTCAACGGCTTACTNNCGGATAGGCGCAGCGTCAACGGCGTACGGCCCCGGGCAAGAAAAACCAGCACGACGCCAAGCAGCGCGAAGGATCCGATGCCGATAGCAATTTTCCCGAACCGTTGCTCCGGGTCGGCACCGGCGGTGATCAAACAGTAAGTGCCCAAACCGCCGAAGACTGCCACCGGCAGTACTATCAGCATGGTGATTCCATGGACTCTGGCAATCAGCGTTTGGGCGCGTCCAAGTCCTGATCCGATTTCCAGCCCTCGTTTGCGCAGCGCGGCGCAACGGGTTTCTGTCACCAATGTAAAGATTGGCCATCCAAGGAAAATCACCGCTCCCACACCGGCCAAAGTCAGTGCGAGAGGTTCGGAAACCCGGACCAGTGCCGCGCCGGCAAGCATCAGCACCCCGCCGGGGGCTAGGACTGAAAACAGTGAAGTGTTTGCCATGGTGGTACTTTCAATGGGCGCTGACCCCGGGATCGGTCTGTGGCAGACGGACCCCGGGCGATCATTCCCAAGGAACGCGGACTTAGAAGCCCAAGCGTCCTAGCTGCTTCGGGTCGCGCTGCCAATCCTTGGCGACCTTCACATGCAGATCCAGGAACACCTTGGTGCCCAAAAGCTTTTCAATGCCCTGGCGGGCGTTCGAGCCCACCTCGCGCAGTCGTGATCCGCCCTTGCCGATGATGATCGCCTTCTGGCTTGAACGTTCCACAAACAACGAGACATGGATGTCGATCAGCTGCTTGTCTTCGCTGCGTCCCTCGCGCGGGATCATTTCCTCGACCACTACGGCCAAGGAGTGCGGCAGCTCGTCGTGCACACCCTCAAGGGCGGCCTCGCGGATGAGTTCGGCGACCATCTTCATTTCAGGCTCGTCGGTCAGCTCGCCGTCCGGGTACAGCGGCGGCCCCTTCGGCAGGTGCTCCACCAGTACGTTCGCGACTTCCTGGACCTGGAATTCCTTCACCGCGGAAACCGGGATGATGGCGGCAAAACCGTCTTCGCCAAACTGTTCCACACCCAATTCGGCCACCGACATCAGCTGCGCGGCGAGCTGCTCGCGGTCAACCAGGTCAGCCTTGGTAACGAGGGCGATGATTGGCTTGCGCTGCAATTGCGCCAACTGGGTGGCGATGAAACGGTCACCGGGACCGATCTTCTCATTTGCAGGCAGGCAGAAACCAATGGCGTCCACCTCGGAGAGGGTCTGTGCAACCAAGTCGTTGAGGCGCTGGCCGAGCAAGGTGCGTGGGCGGTGCAAGCCGGGGGTATCAACCAGGATCAGCTGCGCATCTTCGCGGTGCACGATCCCGCGGATGGTGTGGCGGGTGGTCTGCGGCTTGGCCGAGGTGATCGCGACCTTCTGGCCGACCAGCGCGTTGGTCAGCGTCGATTTGCCGGCGTTCGGGCGTCCCACAAAAGAGGTGAAACCAGAACGGTAGTTCTCGGGCCAGCCACTGGTGGGCATCATTTTCTCGTTATCGCTCATCGGCGGATACCTCGTTGTTCTCATTATGGTCGGATGCGTCCGTTTCCAGACGCTCTACATGGATCTTGCCAATGCGGTTTCGGCGGCCCGCCAGGGCCACCACGGTCAGCCGCAGACCGTGTACGTCGGCGGTGGAGCCGAG
>DNHA01000177.1 GCA_003486025.1 Micrococcaceae bacterium
AGCAGAGCACGGTGAAGGCCGCGGACAATCCGAGCACGGTGAGGAACGGCAGGCCTGGGACGGCCAGCGCGGCCAGCGCAATGATGACCGTCAAGCCTGCGAAGACTACCGCGTTGCCGCTGGTGCCTACCGCACGGGCGATGGACTCGCCCACCTCCATGCCGGAAAGCAGCTGGGTACGGTGGCGGTGGATGATGAACAGCGCATAGTCGATACCGACGGCCAGGCCCAGCATCAACGCCAGCGCTGGGGTAATTGAGGCCATCGAGAACATCGAGGAGAAGGCCAGCGTGGTTCCTACGCCTGCGCCTACTCCCAGAAGTGCCAGGAGCAGTGGCAGGCCGGCCGCGATGAGCGTACCGAGCATGACCAGCAGCACCACGGCAGCGATGACCACACCGATGATTTCTGCGGTACCAAAGACCTCGGAAATATCTTGCAGGATTTCCTTGGAGAAGAGTACTTCAACCCCGGTGGCCTGTGGGCCTGCGGCGATGGCGGTGATTGCTTCACGGTCCGAGGCGGTCAGCGCATCGGTCTGGATGCGGAAGCTGACCTGGGAGACGGCGGTGGAGGAGTCCTTGGAGACGAAGCGCATGTCTCCGCTGGCGCCGACCTGACGGGAGGCGAACTCCAGTTCTGCGCGTCCGCGTTCCAGCTCCTTTTCGCCGGTGACGATTTCCTTTTCTCCGTCTTCCAGCTCCTTGGTCTTTTCCTTGAGTGTGGTCTCAGAATCGCGCAGCTGCTTCTCTGCGGTCACCAGCTGGGCCTTGCCCGCTTCAAAAGCGGCTTTTTGCTCATCGAACTGCGCCTGTCCGGAGTTCAATTCTGCACGGCCGGAGGCAAGCTGCGCCCGGGCCTGGGCAAGTTTTGACTTATTCGCATCAAGTTCTTTTTTGCCCGAGGCAAGCTGGGTTTTTGCCTGATCAAGCTGCTTTTTGGCAGATGCCAGTTGGCTGCGGTTGGCTTCGAGCTCCTTGCGTCCCTCGGTGGCTTTTTTAGCGCCGGCATCGAGTTCCTTGCGGGCGCCATCTAGCTGCTTGAGCCCGGACTGGGCTTGGGCAATCTGTTTCAGTGCACCTTGGGCTTGTGCCTTGCCTTCGGTGGCTTTGGCCTTCGCAGCGGTGAGCTGGTCAAGACCTGCCTGCAATTCCTGCAAGGTGGCCTGGTGCTTGGCAATATCTGCTTCGTTGCCCTCGGCTTCGGCCTGTTCCAGCAGCTTCTGAACACCGGTGATTTGGGTGTTCAGTTCCGAGATTTGCGGCTCGATGGTTTTAAGACCTTCTTCGGCCTGGGCCAGGCCCTCGGTGGCCTGCTTTTTGCCGGCGGCAAGTTCCTTGTCGAAGGTGCCACGCGACTTTCCATCCAGCAGCTGTTTCAGGCCGCTTTGGTATTCCTTCTCGCCCTGGGCGAGCTTGGCATCGGCCTGATCAAGTTGCTTTTCTCCGGCAGCAAACTGGCTGCGGCCTGACTCGTACTTCTTCAGTCCCGCGTTGTACTCTGCCAGACCTGCCTGGTATTTTTGTTCACCCGCATCAAATTGCGCCTGACCGCTTTTCAGCTGGGCTTCACCTGAGCGAAGTTCACTCCAACCGTCGGCAAGTTGCTTTTCCGCAGCGTCAATCTTTGGCTGGGCATCCTCGATTTCCTTGGTGCCGTCAAAGAGCTGGGACCACCCCTGAGTGATCTGCTCTTGGCCGTCGGCGAGCTGCACCTTGCCGTCGGCTATCTGCTTTTTAGCCTCATCGAGGTCTTGCTGCCCGTCGACCAGTTTTTGCTGAGCCTTGTCCAGTTCGGGTTTAGCATCATCAAGCTGCTTTTGCAGCTCGAAAGGACTCATGGCCTCGACCACCTGGGGGTGCAAAGCCAGCTGTTCCAAGGAGTCCTGGATCGCGGATTGCTGATCCGCGTTCAGCGCCCGGTTGGAACCTTCACGGAAGACGATGGTGCCTTGGCCGCCGGCCAAATCCGGCAGCTCTTTTTTCATCCGGTCCATGGTGCGCTGGGTTTCGGTGCCCGGCAGGGTGAAGGTATTGGAAAGCTGTCCCATGAAGAGGGTGGCGCACACACCGATGGCGATGAAGGCAGCAATCCACATGGCCAGCATGCGCAGACGGTTTTTATGCGCCCACGAGGCGAGGCGGTAGAGGTATGTAGCCATGGCTTAGTCTTCCTGAGGCGAGATAGAGGCAGTAAGGAGCAGCGAGTTAAAACCCGCGTCAAGGGTTTCCATGGCGCGGGTAATGAGCCGGTGGAAGGAATCGATCAGTTCATCGGAGATGTTGAGTCCCGAGGCGCCGGGCTCGGGCAGCTGGTCAATCCAGGTGTCGAAGGCGGCCTGCCCGGCGCCCAGCGTGGCATGGGTGAACACGCGGATCGCGTAGGCATCTGCCTGCGGGTAGCGCGAGACTATTTTCGCAATGACCTCGCCGGTGGCGCTTTGCCAGGCAATGAAATTTGGCGGGTAGCATCCGCCGCTGGCCTGCTGGCGAAGATAAGCCCCGAATTGGGCGACCTGGCCTAGAAGTTCGGTGGCCCGCTCGTTTTGCAGTGCGCGCACCACCGCTTGCATCAGCGGAAGATGCTCGGTCAGCGGGGAGAGCGTCTGAACCATATGTTCGAGTACCGCATGCAGCGGATAAGAGAGGATTGCATCCACGGAGGGGAAATAATTAAACAGCGTGCGCCGGGAGATGCCGGCGGCTTCGGCGATTTGGGTGGCAGTCATGGCGGTGCCGTGGCCCTCGCGCAGCAGCTCCAACGCCGCATCGACGATCGCTTGATGCGTCGCCTGCTTATTGAGTTCGCGGCGTGTGCCGGTACCTTGGGAAGTCACATAATTACACTACGTGCAAACTTGCACCCTGTGCAAAATGAAAAGCGTGTTCTGCACCACGAATTGCATGGTGCGTTAAAAGCAAACGGCCAGCACACACCGCAATGGGGGAATGCTGGCCGCTTGGATGCTCCGGTGGCAACACCGGGGAGAAACTAGCTGGACACCGGGTTTGCTTCACGCTGGCTAGCAGCTGGAGCCACGGAGTCGTCGGCGAACGGATTGCCGTTGCGCGGAGCGTTGTAGAGCTCCAGGTCCAGGATGCCTTCGCGTTTGGCGACGATGGTTGGCACCAAGGCCTGGCCGGCGACGTTCACTGCGGTACGGCCCATATCGACAATCGGATCAACGGCCAGCAGCAGACCCACGCCAGCCAATGGCAGACCCAGTGTTGAAAGGGTCAAGGTCAGCATCACGACGGCGCCGGTGGTTCCGGCGGTAGCGGCCGAACCCAAGACCGAAACCAAGGCGATCAGCAGGTAGTCGGTGAGGCCAAGGTCAATGCCGAAGAACTGGGCGACGAAGGTCGCGGCAATGGCCGGGTAGATTGCGGCGCAGCCGTCCATCTTGGTGGTGGCACCCAATGGCACTGCGAAGGAAGCATAAGCCGAAGGCACACCAAGGTTGCGTTCGGTGACCCGCTGGGTCAGCGGCAGCGTGCCGATCGAGGAGCGCGAAACAAAGCCGAGCTGGACCGCAGGCCAAACTCCGGAGAAATACTGCTTGATCGACAGTCCGTGGCTGCGCACCAGGATCGGGTACAGCGCAAAGAGGACAATGGCCAGGCCAATGTAGATCGCTGCGGTGAACTTGCCCAGTGCGCCAATGGTGTCCCAGCCATAGCTGGCTACGGCGTTGCCGATCAAGCCCACGGTGCCTAGTGGTGCAATGCGGATGATCCACCACAGCACCTTCTGGATGATCGACAGCATCGAGGCGGAGAAGGCAAGGAATGGTTCGGCCTGCTTGCCGACCTTCAAAGCTGCAATGCCCACGGCGATTGCGATGACCAGGATCTGCAGCACGTTAAAGCTGATCGAGGTGGTGGCAGCGTCTTCGGCCAGCTTGGTGCTGGCACCTAGGCCCAGGAAGTTTGCTGGGATCAGGCCGGTGAGGAAGCCGAGCCAGTCGCCGGTCTTGCCGTCGTATTCAGCCGGGGCGCTCTGGCCGGTATTGGCGCCAGGGCGCATGAAGGCGCCTAGCCCCATGCCGATGGTCACCGAGATCAGAGCGGTGATGCCGAACCAGAGCAGGGTCTGCCACGCCAGGCGTGCGGCATTGGTGACCTGGGCCAGGTTTGCGATGGAAGCCACCACGGCAAAGAAGATCAGTGGAATGACAGCGGTGCCCAGCAAGGCTACGTAGCTGGATCCGATAATCTGCAGTGCTTCACCCAAGGCGTTGGGTGCCTCGGAGGTGCTGCCGGTGTACTTTGCGACTAGGCCGAGGATCAGGCCAACGATCAATGCAGCGATAATCTGCGGACCGAAGCTGGTCATCCAACGAGGCAGTCTCGATGATGGTGCGGAGTTAGACATGAGTAAAACGGTAGGTGGGAAAAGCTGAACCGTTGCAGTTAATGTTACGCAACATGACACATAGCGGTTATTCCGGCGAAAGGGTGGAAATTTTGTGTGAAGGGTCACTGCCATGAACTGAATTCAAGGGAAATCTTGGAATAAACCGGTGCATGGTTTGCTTTTCGAAGCCGGGCTCAGGAAGCGCGGCGGGCACGGGGCGATCTGAGTTGATGGCTTTTGAGTGCCAACTATGCATTAACTGAAGAGCACCGGATCCGCCGATAGTGATCCAGTACCGCAAATGGAGGGGTTCACATGAAAATTTATATCACCAGTGTCATGGTCGATGACCAGGCGAAGGCCGAGAAGTTCTACACCGAGATACTCGGCTTTGTGAAGAAGCACGATGTACCGATGGGTGAATACAAGTGGTTAACTCTGGTTTCACCAGAAGACGAAGGCGGAGTCGAAATTCTGCTGGAACCGGTGGCGCATCGCGCCGCGCGCCCGTTCCAGGAAGCTCTGTTTGCCGACGGTGTTCCGCTGACCTCATTCTCGGTTCAGGATCTGCCCAGCGAGTTCGAGCGCCTGTCGGCCTTGGGCGTGAGATTCACCCAAGAGCCAACGCAGATGGGACCGGTGAGTACCGCGGTATTTGATGACACCTGCGGCAATCTGATCCAGTTGTCCACCTACACGCCGTGAGGTTCGGCGGTGAGAACTGTTGGCTGCCAGAAGATCTGGCAGCCAACAAATTTGATCTGCCCGGTGCAGGCTCAGCCTAAGAGCGCGCGGTTGAGCGTATCGAGGCCCACCGATCCGAGCTTCAGTGCGCGGGTGTGGAAATCCTTGAGTTCGAAGTTATCGCCTTCACGTGAGGCCACCTGCTCGCGTACCTGTTCCCACAGGCGCTGGCCAATCTTGTAGCTCGGAGCTTGGCCCGGCCAGCCAAGATAGCGGTTGTATTCGAAGTCCAGCTGTCCCTCGGAGATATCCAGATTCTGCTTGAGGAATTCGTAGCCGTTGTCCGCGTTCCATGTTCCCGTGCCCCACTGGGACGGTACTTCTAATCCAAGGTGTACGCCGATGTCGAAGACCACGCGGGCAGCACGCAGCCGTTGCGCATCGAGCATGCCCAGGTAATCGCCCGGGTCATCGAGGTAGCCCAGCTGGTGCATCAAGCGCTCGGAATACAGCGCCCAGCCTTCGCCGTGGCCGGAAACCCAGCACAGCAGCCGGCGCCAGCTGTTGAGCGTCTCGGCCTGCAGCTGAGCGGTCGCGATTTGCAGATGATGACCCGGAACACCCTCGTGGTAGACCGTGGTCAGCTCGGCCCAGGTGGTGAACTGGTCCTCGCCAGGAGGCACCGACCACCACATCCGTCCGGGGCGCTCGAAGTCCTCGGAAGGGCCGGTGTAGTAGATCCCGCCGTCTTCGGTCGGAGCGATCATGCATTCGATTCGGTCCATGGGTGCCGGAATCTCGAAGTGCACGTCGCGCAGTGCCGCGATGGCCGCATCGGCCTTCTGCTGCATCCACGACTTAAGTGCGTCGGTACCGTCCAGGGTGCGTTTCGGGTCGGCATTGAGGATCTTTTTGGCTTCTTCGATGCTGGCTGAGGGTTTGATCTTTTCAGCCACACGCTGCTGCTCGGCGATGATCGAGTCCAGTTCGGCTACGCCCCACGCGTAGGTTTCTTCAAGATCGACTGCGGAGCCCAGGAAGCGGCGCGACATCAGTGAATAGTATTCGCGGCCCACCGCATCGGCCTCGGGTGCCTGGGAAAGCAACTCATCTTTGAGTACCTTTGCGAGCTTTCGGTATGCGTTCTTTGCTTGGTTCGCTCCAGCTTCCAAGGAAGCCGAAAGGGAGGAATCCAGGGCTGCTCCTGCGCGAGCTAGCTTGTCAAAGAATCCACCGTCCTTGGCGTAGTCCTCGCATTGGCCGATGACGATATTGACCTGGCGCTTGGCAGAGACCAGTCCCTTAGAAGCGGACTCGCGCAGCGAGGCGATGTATCCGTCGATGGCTTGCGGAACGTTGACCAGGCGCATGCCGATAAATTCGAAGTCCTCCACGCGCTCCTGCGGCATGAGATCGAAGATCGAACGGATTTCCTGCGCGGCACAAGCGATGTTATTTAATTCTGTGCGACCGGCAAGCGCGATCTCCAGATCCAGTCCAAGCCGTTCTTGCATGGCATCGAGAGTGACCGTATCAATGTCATCTTGAGGTGTGGAGGTCTCAAGCGCGGCGAGGGTTTCGCGGAGTAATTCGATCTGCGCTTCGGTTCCCTTGGGGGAGTAATCAGAGTAAGCGGCTTCGTATCCGGGTAATCCGAAAGAAACACCGTATTCCGGGGTGAGCTCCAGGGTCTTGTTAAAGAAGTTTTCGGCAATGGCGTCGATATGCGAAGGTATACGCTGCGCTGCGGGAGATGTCATGTAGCTAACAGTAATTGATATGAAAGATTTGTTGAAGACTTTTGGGGTTTTTGCTGGAAGCTGCTTCTTAAAATGCAAATTCCCGGTGCTCTGGCCCAAGGGCAGATCACCGGGAAATTGCGGATCGAAACGCTTAGCGCCGGCCCAGGCTCCAGCCCAAACGTGGAGACAGCGCGCGCCGTTTGCGAAGCCGCGTCATCCGCTCGGGCACCGCAGGGGCTTCGGGTTCTTCAATCCTGGCGCTGCCCAGGGCGGTGAGCAGGGCAGTGACCGCCGCGAGTTCTTCCGCGGTGGGTTTGCCCTTGGTCACCTGAATCTGTGCGACCGCAGGTGCGGTGCTTTGCTCGGTCACTGGCTACTCCTTCAAAAGTGGATGCTGGCTGCTCAATTCCGGCTTTACAGCGGAATATTGCCATGCTTCTTGGGAGGCAAGGTGGCATGCTTCTCGCGCAGTGCGCGCAATCCGCGCACTAGCTGCAGCCGGGTCTCGCTTGGCGCGATAACCGCGTCGATGTAGCCAAGCTCGGCAGCCTGATAAGGATTGAGCAGTTCTGCCTCATAATCCTCAATGATCTGCTTGCGGCGCGCCTCGACGTCGCCGCCCTCGGCTTCCACCGCAGCCAGATCACGGCGGTAAAGAATGTTGACCGCTCCCTGTGCGCCCATCACCCCGATCTGCGCGGTGGGCCATGCCAGGTTCAGGTCCGCTCCAAGCTTCTTGGAACCCATCACGATATACGCACCACCGTAAGCCTTGCGGGTGATTACGGTTAGCTTCGGCACGGTGGCTTCTGCATAGGCGTAGAGCAGCTTCGCGCCACGGCGGATAATTCCCTGGAATTCCTGGTCTTTGCCGGGCAGGAATCCCGGCACATCCACAAAGGTGAGCAGCGGAACGTTAAAAGCGTCGCAGTTGCGCACGAAGCGTGCGGCCTTCTCTGACGCTGCGATATCCAAGGTGCCAGCAAACTGCATCGGCTGGTTAGCCACAATGCCTACCGTGCGGCCTTCGACGCGCGCATAGCCAATCATCACGTTTGGTGCGTAGAGCGACTGCATCTCAAAGAAGTGCTCGTCGTCAACCACCGATTCAATGACCTTGCGCATGTCATATGGCTGGTTTGCCGAATCGGGGATGAGCGCATCCAGGGACAGGTCAGCTTCGTTGATTTCCAGATCTTCATCAAATTCCGCGGTCAAGCCGTCGGCGAGGTTTGAGGAAGGAAGGAAGTCCAGCAGTTCCTTGCAGAACTCCACCGCGTCTTCCTCATCGGTGGCCAGGTACGTGGCGGTGCCGGTGTTGGCGTTGTGCTGGCGTGCACCACCCAAGGACTCCATGTCGATCTCTTCACCGGTGACCGTCTTGATGACATCTGGGCCGGTGATGAACATGTGGCTGGTCTTGTCGACCATGATGACGTAGTCGGTCAGTGCGGGGGAGTATGCGGCCCCTCCGGCGCTAGGACCCATGATCAAAGAGATCTGCGGCACCACACCTGAGGCATGGACGTTGTTGCGGAAGATGTCTGCAAACATCGCCAGCGAGGCGACGCCCTCCTGGATGCGCGCACCGCCGCCGTCGAGGATGCCCACCACAGGGCAGCCATTGCGCAGGGCGAATTCCTGGACCTTGACGATCTTTTCGCCGTTAACCTGGGAAAGCGAGCCACCGTACACGGTGAAATCCTGTGAGTAGACCGCGACCAAGCGGCCGTCTACGGTGCCGTAACCGGAGACCAGCCCGTCACCCAGAGGTTTCTTCTTCTCCATGCCGAAAGCAGTGGAGCGGTGTGTCGCCAGGGCATCAAATTCGACGAAGGAATCTTCATCCATCAGCATGTTAATGCGTTCGCGGGCGGTGTGCTTGCCGCGAGCGTGCTGCTTTTCGATGGCTGCCTCGCCCGAAGGTGCCTGCGCCAGGTTCTGGCGGCGGCGGAATTCGGCAAGCTTGCCAGCGGTGGTGGACAGATCGATCACTTCGTCCGTCTCGGTGTGGCCCTGCGTCATACCTTCGGCTCCCTCGGGTTCAGCTGATGTGTAGGAATGGCACAAGAAAAATGCCAACTAAGTCAGTCTAACCGGGTTATTTGAGGTTTTTGTTGTAGGAAACTCACAAATTGCCTGTGGTGTGAACGTGAAGCACACCAGAATAAGTTACTCGTGAGTAGCTTAGCGCGGGAACATCGCGTAACCTAGGTCACATGACTAATGAATCGCGTAGCGAGATCGCCCCGGAAATTACTCGGCTCAAGGGCCGCACCGTGCTGATGAGTGGAGGCAGCCGCGGCATTGGACTGGCCATCGCGCTTGCCGCAGCCAAGGCCGGAGCCAACGTGGTCTTGCTGTCCAAAACCGATAAGCCGCACCCCAGCCTGGAAGGCACCATTCACACGGCCGTCGAGCAGATCAATGCGGCCGGCGGACACGGTTTGGCAGTCGCCGGCGACGTCCGTGAAGACGCGGACGTGCAGCGCGCGGTGGATGCGGCCGTTGACAAATTCGGCGGCATCGACATCGTCATCAACAATGCTTCGGCAATCAACCTGGCAAAAACCGATGATCTGGACATGAAGCGCTACGACCTGATGCAGGACATCAACGTGCGTGGGACGTTCTTATTGTCAAAAACGGCGCTGCCGTACCTGCGCAAATCCTCACATGCTCACATTCTGACCCTCTCGCCGCCGCTGAATCTGGATCCGCACTGGGCGGGACTTCACCTGGGCTACACCATGGCCAAATATGGCATGTCCCTGACCACGTTGGGACTAGCTGAAGAACTCAAGGACGAAGGCGTGGCGGTGAATTCACTGTGGCCGGCCACGTTGATTGATACCGCCGCCATTCGAGCTATGCCCGGTGGGATGAAGATGATCCAAGCCGCTCGCACCACCGATATCGTGGCGGACGCCGCGATGTGCATTCTTGCCAGTGAACCGCAAGGGGTCAGCGGGAACTTCTTCACCGACGTGCAGGTGCTTGAAAAATGCGGAATCAGCGACCTGGAGAAATATGCGGTAAATCCGCAGGCTGGACTCATCGAGGACATCTTCCTCTAAAAGCAGGAGCTCAATGCAGCAGATGCCATAGGGTTAAAGAATGAACCCTGAAACCGCGGCGGCACGGGCAGCACTGGATCCAGCCCNNTTAGAGGAGCTGGCCGCCCAACTGCGGCTGGGCTTCATCAAGGTGGTCCCCAGCTCTGGCTCCACGAACACCGAACTTGCCCAACTGGCAAGCGACGGACTGGCCAGCCATCTGAGCGTGTACTTCAGCGAGCACCAGCACCAGGGCAAGGGACGCCTGGGGCGCGAATGGGTAACGCCAGCCGGGTCGGCAATCACCGTGAGCATCCTGGCGTCACCGGGAACCGCGATTGAGCCGCAGTCGTTGAGCTGGTACACCATGCTGGCGGCGCTGGCCTGGTCCCGCGCAGTCCAAGAGCTGGTTGCGGTGAACGCGCGGATCAAATGGCCCAATGACGTGCTTGCAGGCGACCGCAAAATCTGCGGGATTCTGGCTCAAATGGTGCAAACTCCCCAAGGTTTCGCCGTGGTGGTGGGCACCGGCATGAACGTAGACCAAGAAGCCGCTGAATTGCCCGTTGAAACAGCAACCTCGCTTCGGCTAGCTAGCGGCAGCCGCGTGGACCGCTCGGCATTGCTTGCCGGATATCTGCGTCAGTTTGTTGCCCTCGATGCAGCATTCCGCGCGGTGGGCGGGCAAAGCGAGGCGGCTTTGAAACCGTTTGGGAACCGGTCGCTGCGCGAACTGGTGGCAGAACGACTGGCGACCTTGGACCAAGAAGTACGCGTGGAATTCCCCGACGGATCGACTTTGCTCGGCCAAGCAGTGCAACTGGCCGAGGATGGGGCACTTGTTGTGCAGGACACTGCGGGGCAAAGCCACCGAATCCTGGCCGGCGACGTGCACCATGTGCGGCGCGCCGACGGTAAATACGCTTAACAAGCCAAGCGCAGAGTACGCGGACTAGTATTGGATGAGATGGCTGTTCGGATGAACTTACGGTAGGAGGGGCGAGGAACTCGACGATGAAGGTGCCGTTACATGACAGGGAGCGCGTGGTCATCAAAACCCGAGAACATTCCCGAGTGTTACGCCAACCTTTTGCCGTTTTTTTATTCCTCACCGCTGGGTGCGCGTTCCTGCTCGGCTATCTGTCCCGTGAAGACCTTTCCGATTGGCTCGCGAACGAATCCACCCTCTGGATGATCTTGTCCGCAGTGCTTTGGTTCATACTGGTGCTGATCTGGTGCGTTACACCGTGGGTTCGCTGGCTGCGCACCTGCATCGTGTTGACCACCGAGCGAATCCTATTTCGGACTTCCTATGGACGTGCCGACCTGGATTCCATTGGCCTTTATTCCGTGCGTGATTTGATTGCGCACACCAAGCAACAGGCGGTTAGCACGAAACCCGGGACCCTAGACGTTGTATTGAGCCATGGTCATGTGCGTATCATGCATGTGCCCGCAGTATCCTATTTCCGCACCTTGGCCATCGAGACGATGAACAATGTGCACCAGCATCAGAGAACAAACACCGCGGTAGATGCATCGAACAGTGAGGGCATTGGACAATGAGCACCGACAACTCCAATCCATCACGCCCGGACACCCCGCAGGCGGCCTCTGAGGCAGTCAAAGAAGCCCGGGTGCACACCACTAATCCTGAGAACCCAGCGGCACTGGACCCCATCGCCGAACTGGCCCAAGCCATGAAAAGTCCGCTCCAGGTTCCACATGATGCCTCGGACGCGGTCAAAAACCACATGGCTGATTTGGAGCACCGGCTGATTGGCGGACCGCGCGAGTTCAAACGTCGTGAGGTAGCCGCTGACGCCGGCGTTTCGCTACTCTCGGCACGCAAACTTTGGCGCGCTATGGGCTTTCCGGAGCTCGGCGACGACGAGGTCTTTTTCAGTGGAAGAGATACCGAAGCCCTGAAGACCATGGTTGATCTGGTGCGCGAAGGAAAACTCACCGACGAAACCGCCATCTCGCTGATGCGTTCGGTAGGGCAAATGACGGACCGCATGGTGGTCTGGCAGGTCGAGGCGATTGTTGAGGATATGGTCGCCAACCAGAATATGAGCGACCGGCAAGCGCGTCGGCAGCTGCTGGAAAGTTTGCCGGATCTCATCGGCCCGTTGGAGGATCTGCTGGTTTATTCTTGGCGCCGCCAGCTCAACGCCGGAATCCACCGCCTTGCACTGCGCGCCGAAGCCGGGGTGGCCGCTTATAACCAGGACTCGGGTGATGACGACGGAACTCCACTGCCGCTGGCCCGCGCGGTCGGCTTTGCCGACCTAGTTTCTTACACCTCTTTGTCGCGTCGGATGAACGAACGAACCCTAGCCCAAATGGTGCAGCGCTTTGAATCCAAGAGCGCCGAAATCATTTCCGTGGGTGGCGGGCGGCTAGTGAAAACCATTGGCGACGAAGTCCTTTTCGTGGCCGAAACTCCGCAGGCTGGAGCCCAGATCTCCTTGGCGCTTTCACGTGAATTTGAAGCCGATGAGTTGTTGCCGCGGACCCGTGTTGCGGTGGTCTGGGGACGTTTGCTCTCCCGGCTGGGAGATATTTACGGTCCCACGGTTAACCTGGCGGCTCGGCTGACCTCCTTGGCGGAGCCCGGAATGGTACTAACCGACGCGGTTACCGCGAACACGCTGAAACAAGACGCACGCTTTATCCTCACTGCCCAAGAAATAACCTCGGTGCGCGGTTTTGGTGAGATTCAACCCTATGAACTCTCCGCTGGTGAGGGTGGCAGGCTGGTGCTGGACTAAATGGATTCCGAAGAGAACTTCGAAAGCTTCCGCCTGGCCGTTTGCGGGCAAACAGATGTCGGGCTTAAACGCCAGGACAATCAAGACCGCATCCTGATCACCGACGTGATCCAGGCGGTGGCCGATGGGATGGGCGGGCATGAGGCGGGGGAGGTAGCCAGCCAGCTGGCCGTAGAAACCCTCGAAGAGCTGAACACCTTCAGCCTGAAAACCACAGCGCGCCGGCTGCCGACCGTCGAGCAAGTTCAAAAACAGGTGCAGCTGGCCGATGACCGCATCCGCGATGCGCTCGAATCGCGTGGTGGCACCACGCTCTGCGCCCTGGCCTTGATCCGCAGTGCAGGACCAGGCCGTGACCAGGTGAGCCAGCCAATGGTGATCCCACCGTGGACCGGCAGCTTCAAAATGAGCCAAAATACCGATGTGCTCAGCAAGATTACCCCCGAAATGCTGGCCGAGCACCGCGCCCGGACCGAAAAGGTCAGTGCAGAAACCCAAAGCAGCGCCGAGTACACCAGCTTGCTGCTGATCAACGTCGGCGATTCGCGCGGTTATCGCCTGCGCGGCAAAGAACTGCGGCAACTGACCCGGGACCACTCGGCGGTGCAAGAAATGGTGGACGCCGGTCAGATTACCGAGGCTGAGGCACGTAGCCACCCGCACCGGAACCTGATCACCCGCGCCTTAGGTGCCGGGGCCGACAGCCAACCGGATTTGACCGTATTGCAGCCGCGCATCGGGGACCGTTACCTGCTGTGCAGTGACGGGTTGAGTGGCGAATTGACCGAAGAAGCAATCGAAGAAATCCTTGTGGCTTACCCGGAACGTGAAGCTGCGTCTCAGGTTTTGACTCAGGCTGCGCTCGAAGCAGGGGGCCGGGATAATATCGCGGTGGTAGTCATCGACGTGTTACCCGCCATGGACTCTTAAACACGCGGTGCCCGCAACAGTCAAAGCGTCGCTTAGTTGGGGCACAATTGGATACGTGAGTGAAAATCCAGTAACACCAACAGACTCCACGATGACCCCACCGGAGAGGGTTCGCGAGCGCTATGCAACGCTGGTGGAACAAGTGCGTGCGCATCGCGAGGCCTATTACCTGCAGGACGCTCCGATGGTCTCGGACGCCGAGTATGACCAGCTATTCCACGAACTGCAGCTGGTGGAGAGCCAATACCCGATTCTGATGGGCCAGGACTCACCCACGTTAGAGGTCGGCGGCGAGGTCAGCAGCGCCTTTGCCCCGGTGACCCATGCCAGCCGGATGTACTCGCTAGAGGACGTCTTTTCGATTGAAGAGCTCACCGTGTGGCTGGAACGAGCCCAAGCCAACGCATTAAAGCTTCATCCCGAATCGCCCATGAAGTGGTTGTGCGAAGTGAAAATCGATGGGTTGGCGCTGAACCTGACCTATCGTGACGGAAAACTGTTGCGTGCGGTCACCCGAGGCGACGGCACAACCGGTGAAGACGTGACGCATAATGCGCTGACTATCGCCGATATCCCGCAAGAACTGAACGGCAGTGGATACCCGCAAGAATTTGAAGTCCGCGGTGAGGTTTACATCGGCACCGATGACTTTAATGCCTATAACGAGATGCTGATCGCAGACGGCAAGGCGCCCTTGGCGAACCCCCGCAACGCAGCGGCCGGTTCACTACGCCAAAAGGATCCAGCGCAGACCGCTAAGCGCCCACTGCGGATGTTTGTCCACGGTCTTGGGCGTAGCAGAGACTTTGCAATGACGCACCAGTCCGAAGCCTACGAGCTGATGCGCGATTGGGGTCTGCCAGTTTCTCCTTATGGCCGCGTAGTCACCTCGATTTCCGAGGTCACCGACTTCATCGCAGAGAATGGTGAAAGACGCCATGAGCTGATCCACGACATCGATGGAATTGTCATCAAGGTTGATGACCTGGCCACGCAGGAGCAGCTAGGTTACACCTCGCGTGTGCCACGCTGGGCGGTGGCCTACAAATATCCGCCGGAAGAAGTGCACACCAAGCTACTCGATATTCAGGTGCAGGTCGGCCGTACCGGACGGGTGACTCCGTTCGGCGTGATGGAGCCGGTGCTCGTGGCTGGTTCCACCGTCGCGCGCGCCACCTTGCACAACCAAGAAGTTGTCAAGGCTAAAAACGTATTGATCGGCGATACCGTGATCCTGCGTAAAGCCGGAGACGTGATCCCAGAGATAGTTGGTCCGGTGCTCGCCTTGCGAGAGGGCAATACGGAACTGCGGGAATTCATAATGCCTGCTTCTTGCCCATCTTGTGGCCAACCGTTGGCGCCGGCAAAGGAAGGCGACGTAGATATCCGTTGCCTGAACGCTGAATCGTGCCCGGTACAGCTTACCGAACGCGTAGCCTACCTTGGCGGGCGCAGCGCATTGGACATCGAGGCGCTGGGCTACGAGGCTGCCGCGGCGCTGACCAGCGGTCCGGGTGAAGACCCTGCCACTCAGGGAGGCTTGATTCTGCCCGCCGGCGCCGGTCCGCTGCACAACGAAGCCGAACTTTTTGATCTCAAAGAAAAGCTAGAGCAACTAGCCGAGGTGAAGGTCTGGCGCGAAAAACGCTCCAAGGGCGAAGGCACCGGAAAATTCGAGCTGGTGCCGTACTTCTACACCAAGGCCACGGCAAAAAAGCCATCCGCGCCTACCAAGAGCACACTGAAACTTTTCGAGGAACTGGAAAAGGCCAAGAGCAATCCACTCTGGCGCGTTTTGGTTGCCCTGTCGATTCGCCATGTTGGCCCTAACGCTTCACGCGCCATTGCAACCCGCTACGGGTCCATGGACGCGATCCTGGAAGCCTTGGAATCACCGACGGCAGTGGATGAGCTGAGCCAGATCGACTCGGTGGGCTCAATTATTGCCGAGGCGTTGGTCGACTGGTTCAAGGTTCAGTGGCATCGTGACATCGTCACCCAATGGCAAGCCGCCGGGGTGAGGATGGAAGACGAGCAAGACGCAAATGTCATCAAGCATCTAGATTCATTGGCCATTGTGGTCACCGGTACGTTGGAGAATTTCTCCCGCGACACCGCTAAAGAAGCCATCATTATTCGCGGCGGAAAAGCCACCGGAAGCGTCTCCAAGAAGACAGATTTTCTGGTGGCCGGCGAGGCCGCCGGGTCAAAGCTTGATAAGGCGCAGTCCCTAGGCGTGCCAGTACTGGATGAGGCTGG
>DNHA01000235.1 GCA_003486025.1 Micrococcaceae bacterium
AGCCGGCGAAGCGCAGACCGTCCTGCCTTTAGCAGACCTTCCAGAGATGGCGCGGGCACAGGTTGTTGCCAAAGACCCGGCTACCGGCGAAGAGATCGGCGTATTGCTCTTCCGCAAGGACGCAAAAACCGTGCTGGCCTACTCGAACATCTGCACCCACCAAGGATGCGCAGTGACTCCGAAATCTTCCAAGAACGATTTTTACTGCGCCTGCCACGGTTCACGCTTTAGCCCTGCGGACGGTTCGGCGACCGCTGGGCCAGCAATCGATGCCCTGCCTCGTTACGCTTGCGAAATCAAGGGCAAGGATATCGTCGTTTACCTGGGCTAGGACTAACTACGAGGAGGAATGAATACTTCGTGTTCTAGTGTTTTTTGCCTTAGCCTCTGCCACACTTAGCCCATGGAATCTCCCTCGAAGCCCACGCGTCGCACCCTGCTTGGCGCTGCCGGTGCCACGGGTCTAGGCGTGGCGCTCACCGCTTGCAGCCCCAGCAGCCCCTCCCCCGGTTCCTCGGAACAGGCCAGCGCGGTGCCTAGTCCCGCCGGGGAAGGTCAAACCGTGCTGGCTAGCGATCAGCTCGCTGAGCTGGGAAAAGCCGAGGTCATCGTGCGCGGGCCTGCCAGTGGCAAAGATCTTGGTGTATTGCTCTATCGGCCAGATGCAAGCACTGTTTTGGCTTACTCGAATATCTGCAGCCACCAGGGATGCGCGGTGGGCACCGAAACAACCGAAGCGAATTTTTATTGTCCTTGCCACGGTTCACGATATGACTATGAAGACGGCAGCGTGCTCGCAGGACCGGCGCCGCGAGGACTCACTCGGTACGCGGCAAACATCAAAGGCAAAGACATCGTGGTTTATCCGCCGCCAGATGCTTGAGCAGCCGTTCCATAAATACCTCGCGCAGGGAAAACCACCGTCGCCGATGAGATTCCCTGCGTTCGCGGTGCGTGAAGAGTCAGCCTAGAACAATGCCACCTTCTGCGGCATAGGGAAGATCTGGTTGATTTCTTCGCGCTCGGTCTGCGTGGGGACCCAGCTAATCGCCTCGGCATTGGCCGTGACCTGCTCCGGACGTGTCGATCCGGCAATGACCGAAGACACCGGCTCTTGGGCCGCGAGCCAGCAGAATGCAAGCTGCGCTGGGGTGAGATCTCTTTCCGCAGCGAATGCGGCAAACCTATCGAGCTGCTCGAAGTCACTGGTTTCGAGCAAGGCTTGACGGGCGTGTGTCAGGCGGCTTCCTTCCGGAGCCTGCCCCTTGGAATATTTGCCGGTCAGCAGACCGTTTGCCAGCGGGAAGTACGGCAACACGCCGAGCCCAAATTCCTTTGCTGCGGGCAAGACTTCCAGCTCGGCCCGGCGGTCAATGAGGTTGTAATGATTCTGCGCTGAAATAAATCGTTCGGTACCCAACTGGCGGGCCACATACTCGGCCTGCGCAATTTGCCAGCCAGCCCGATTTGAGTGCCCGAGATAACGTACCTTTCCGCTGCTCACCAGATCATCAAGAGCTTTCAGAGTTTCCTCGATGGGGGTGTTCTCATCCGGGGTATGGAATTGGTAGAGGTCAATGTGGTCGGTTCCCAATCGGCGCAACGAAGCTTCTACCGCCTTGATGATGTAACGCCGAGATCCGCGAGCGTTGAAGTCTGGACCGTTCACGCCCTTCATATCCATACCGAATTTGGTAGCGAGCACGATGTCTTCACGTGCGGTGCCCAGCGCCTTGCCAAGACGTTCTTCGGACAGTCCGGGCTCACGCCCATAGGTGTCGGCCACATCAAAGAGGGTGATTCCTGCATCGAGAGCGGCGTGGATCACCGCGTCGGTTCCGGCTTGTGATTCCGTGGCCGTTCCCGGGCGCCCCAAGTTGTTGCAACCGAGTCCAACAACCGAAACGCTCAGACCACTGCGGCCAAGCTGACGAAATTCCATGAGCACCTCTTTGATTATTTGCGCGGTGCCGCTTCACTTAGGCGGCGACTTACCCATAGGCTATCGGGTAGGACGGTGTGCTGAACATTTCACACCTCAATTCACTGTGTTGCATATTTATCCATTAGGATGGAAACATGTCAAAAGTCCTCACCTCTCTCCCTGTAGGCGAACGCGTCGGTATCGCGTTCTCCGGCGGCCTTGATACTTCGGTCGCAGTTGCCTGGATGCGCGACAAGGGCGCCATCCCTTACACCTACACCGGCGATCTGGGCCAGTACGACGAGCCAGACATCGATGCAGTTCCAGACCGCGCTCTGGAATACGGTGCCGAAGCCTCGCGCCTGGTCGATTGCAAACCAGCCTTGGTCGAAGAAGGCCTCGCAGCACTCGCTTGTGGTNNCGCTCGGGCGGAAAAGCCTACTTCAACACCACCCCGCTGGGCCGTGCTGTCACCGGCACCCTGCTCGTTCGTGCCATGCGCGAAGACGGTGTGGATGTCTGGGGCGACGGCTCGACTTACAAGGGTAACGACATCGAGCGCTTCTACCGTTACGGCCTCATGGCCAACCCGAAGCTGCGTATCTACAAGCCATGGCTTGACCCAGCATTCGTCGCTCAGCTCGGCGGCCGCTCGGAGATGAGTGAATGGCTGCAGGAGCACGGTTTCCCTTACCGTGACTCGGCAGCAAAGGCCTACTCCACCGATGCCAACATCTGGGGTGCAACTCACGAGGCAAAGACCCTGGAGCTGCTGGACACCTCCCTTGAGGCCGTCGAGCCAATCATGGGCGTGAAGTACTGGGACGAATCGGTTGAGGTCAAGTCCGAAGATGTTTCGGTCACCTTCTCCGCCGGCCGTCCGGTAGCCATCAACGGCAAGGAGTTCACTGATCCGGTGGCTCTTGTCAACGAGGCGAACATCATAGGCGGCCGTCACGGTCTGGGCATGAGCGACCAGATCGAAAACCGCATCATCGAGGCGAAGT
>DNHA01000353.1 GCA_003486025.1 Micrococcaceae bacterium
GAAAGGCAGTTTGCCCAGCCCTGCTACTTTCAGCGACTTGATCCTGTTCTCGCACCGCCCACGCGCCCGATGACGAGCATCCAAGAACGCCGGGTCGTAGCGTGGAGAGTTCGTCAGAAACGCGGTCACTCGGTTCCCGTCAGTATCGAACAGGCTGGCTTTCGCCCCCGGATGCAACGGCTCAGCCCGTANNCGGCTCAGCGCGTAGATATATTCTCGTTCCGGTCGGATAATCGTTGAGTTCAATGACCTTGGAAGCATCAATTACCCACGCATTATCACGGTGTTCACTGTCCGCGGTGAGCGCCGGCTCCCAATACTTCTTCTGATCGATCCATCGCACGAAGCGTTCCTTGACCACGGGCAACGTATACGAGGTGGAAAATTGCAGACCCAACGAATCAACATGCTTCAAGAATTCTCGGGTGGCGCCAGCGCTATCGGTGCGGACCATGATCTTTTCACCCATCAGCACACCATCTGGATCATAGAAATCGTCGGGTAGTTGTTCCAGTGCTTCGGTCAGGATGCTGATATGGTCTTTCGCTGAGTTGGCTGCCTTATTTCCTGGGCGCAGGCGTACGGCGAGGATTTCGCCGGTGCCGTTGGTTTTTCCGTAGTCGGCCATGGCGATCAGGGGTGAGTAGCCGTACCCGCCTTTGTAGTTTCCCTGGGCGCCTTCTTTGTCTGAGTGCACGTTGACTAGGGACGCGTCGATATCGATGGTCAGAGGATTGGTTCGGGATGCCCGTATTGCGGGGTTGCGTGTGCCTGCTGCTGCCCATAGTTTGGCCCGCACTTGCCGGTGCATGGTGGCGAATGCGTAGTCAAAAGCCCCCGGGTGCTTGCTGATTCTGCTGAAGAATCTGCTGAACGTGGGGTTGGAGGCTACCGGCCCGAAGAGGCCTTGAGCTGTTCGCAGTTGGTCGGTATCGCTGACTTGCTCGCCGCCGACGGCGAGCATCAGAGACAAATCTGCGATCATTTTCCCGGGCCGGTGAACGGCCAAAGCCGGGACGAATTGCGAGAGCCTGTTTTCGCAGAGTTTGCGGAAACCCATTGCGTTGAGCAGGTCGCTCAAGGTGGTGAGCCCTGCGTGGGAGACCAGGGCTTGGTTCGTGGTCTCGGTTGGTACGGACGGGTAAAGGCCGGTATTGTTGTTCACCGAGAGAGTGATCCTTTGAACTGCTGAGAATATGGCTTAGACACCTTTATTTTCCCAGTTCAGGGTCACTTTTTCCTCGTTAATGACGCTTACTTACTGGCCCCGCCATGAAATACCTGGGCTAGCGTTGAAGTCGCTTGGTCAAAGGAGAATCGGTATTAGGGCTAGCACAAGGCTTATGAAGTCTGATTTATTGATTTTCTCTTCCAAGAAGAGCTGAATCCAATCGTCGTCACATCGAAAGCTGGGAGCGGTAAAGTGAAATAAAGCGGACGCAACGTTCGCTTTTAGAGATTCCGACGGTGCACCTGATACCAGTCAATGGACCGAGAAGGCTCATCGGAGCGTCGTCGTCGGTCGGAGTACGGGTAAATACTCCCCGGTATGAAGACCCTGGCTATCAAAAAGATTGCCGAGACGCTTGGGCGTTCGTAGAACGATTTCTCGCCTCAGACGCATGTCGCGGCGCAGAGCCTTCTGCATGGCGACTTCGAGTTGATGGATCGCCCCGAGGTTCCTGAGCCACACGTCGAGTAGTAGGTTCTCGCTTCCGCCGCTGGTTCCAGCAAAGCNNGCAGTCTGGAGAGCTCATGCAAGGAGGCTGCCTCGACATCGACGAAGTACCACACATGAATCGGCCAGCCGGAGTACTTGTTGATGACGTCGGTGCGAAGTCGACATGTTCCGTTGTGCAGCATCAAGGATATAGCGTCCTGTGAACGTTGAGGTGAAACACCAGCGAGCCGTGCTATCTCTGCTGCCGGGGTGCGCGCATCGCGTCCGAGGCACGCAAATACCGTATTCTCAAGCGCCGTAGATACCGTACGTGGAGCACGAGTCCGGGGCATCGGCGCGGGTGGAATCGATCGTACTTCCAGCTCGCTCAGCTCCCGCAGTGACCATCGTTCCGCGATGCGAACGTAGCCCGTAAGCAAATGGGCATTGACACGACGTATGTGGGGGAGGGTCGGCAGCACGTCTAGCAGAAACTGCGCCAAGCCGTCAGATGACGTCTCCAGGACCGTCACCACAAGTGACGCACCCGAGGCCAAAATGTCCACGGAGGCGACCGCACTGAGGCGACACAGATCAGCAGTTATGGCATGTACCTGACCTGGGTTCACGTCGATTTCCACGATGGCCATGCGTTCGCTCCCGCCAGCCGGCGGATAACCGAAAGTCCAACACAGTCCCTGTCCTACCATGGTCTCCCATCGCCGAGCCAAGGTCGTCGCGTTCGTACCTACGACTGACGCGAGAGCGGACCACGGTGCACGAGGTGAAATCTGAAGAGCATGAATTAGCCTTCGATCGAGCACATTAGTCACTATTTCCTGCATAGCTTCTCTCCAAAAGAATATTATCTGGCAGTTTCTCCCGATATGTACGTTGTCGGGTGAATACTCTTCTCACACAATGAGCTCACTTGCCCCGCACATTTTCGCTGATACTCCCTAAGGAATCCCAATGCACCCTAGCGCCGTCAGTCCCGCTTCGACAGATATAACACAAGTGGCCTACCACCCTGTTCTCTGGATGGCGGCGTTCTCTGGATGGCGGCGGCGGGCATTTTTGCCGTCATCATACTTCAATCGATCATATATCTCCGTGCTATCCGCAAAGCCGGGCCAGCTGCAAACCTGACGGAGCGCCAAGTGGCCGACTCGGTCC
>DNHA01000174.1:0-2293 GCA_003486025.1 Micrococcaceae bacterium
GCATTTCGCCTTGGACATTGAGCTGTAGTCCCGGCATATGCTCGGTGGTTGCGGCAATCACCTTGGGCATGATGCGGTAGGTGGCACTGCCAGTGGAACCCAAGCGGAGCACTCCACTCGCACCGTCTCCGACGGTGCGTACATCGCGTGCAAGTTGGGTGTGTTCTTCGAGGAGCGCGCGGGCGCGAGTCAGCAGCAATTCGCCGGCAGGGGTGAGATCCACTTTGCGGGTAGTGCGGATGAAAAGCTTCGTGCCGAGTTGTTCTTCGAGCTGCTTGATCTGCTGGGAAAGCGGCGGCTGAGCCATATGCAGGCGTTCGGCAGCGCGGCCAAAATGTCGTTCTTCGGCTACTGCGACGAAATAACGTAAAAGTCTAGTTTCCATGGATGCTCCGGTCGTCGACCCGCGCTTGAAGCTGTAGCGACGTTCATGGCAACTATAGTCAGCCGGTTCGATAGTGAGAAATACTTATTCAACAGTTATTGAGACTGAATAAATACTAATCCCTCGCCGGCTTTCAGAGAAGAGGCGTTTCCGGGCATCCTTGGAATCGTATTCTGTCAGGTCAGCCGGAAACGGCTACGATGAGCTCGCCCACGGAGAAAATCGCGACGCCAGCTAGCGCGCCGATCACGGTGCCATTGATCCGAATGAACTGCAGATCGCGGCCCACCTGAAGCTCTAGTTTTTCACTGGTTTCCGCCGGATTCCAAGCCTGAACAGTATCGCTGACCAGTCCAGCTAAGGCAGCTCCGTGTTGTTCGGTCAGTGAAGCAACGCCGGAAACCAATCGGTCTTCCAAATTCTCGCGTAGCTGATGGTCATTTTGCAGACGTTCGCCAAAAGTGCCCAATGCCGAACGAAGCGCAATATTCAGTGGAGATTCGGCATCCTGCAAGGACTGAATCAAGCCCACCTTCAACGAATCCCAGCCGCGAACAGCTAGCTCACGCAACTGTTGGTCACCAAGCAGTGAGTGCTTAAATGCCTCAACCTTGTTGATGGTTTCCGGATCATGCTGCATGGCCACGGTGAAATCCGCCAGCCAATCGGTCAGTGCCAGACGCAATGGATGCTGAACATTATTTGCCACCGCGAAGAGCAACCCGCGTAATTCCTGATGCACTTTTTGAGCCAGCAACTGATCAACCATCTGCGGAACCCATGAGGGGGAGCGGCCGGAAACCACTTCTAAGAACACCTCAGGGTGCTCGGATACCCAGGTCCCGGCCCGCTGTGCGATGAGTTCCACCGCGACTTCGTGGTGGCTATCATCGATGAGTTTCTGGCCTAGTGCTCCAAGAGTTGTGGACCATTCTGGAGCGACCACGTAATCATTGGCCAGTACCTGCAAGACAGTGAGTACCTGCTCATCATCCAAGGAATTTAATGCGCCAACAGCCAGCGTTGAAACTTGGGTTGCCGTAGCAGTGGAACCCTTCTCGCTAGCCAGATAGCTACCGGCACGCCGCCCCAATTGTGCTTGACGCAGTTTCGCGGTGATGACTTCTGCGGTGAGGAAATTCTGCTGCACAAAGTCGCCTAAAGAGGCGCCTAGTTCATCTTTTTTCCGCTGAATCAGATTTGTGTGCGGGATCTTCAGGCCCAGAGGATGCCGGAATAGCGCAGTCACCGCGAACCAATCGGCTACCGCGCCAACCATCCCGCCCTCAGCGGCTGACTTCAGATAACTCAAAGCAGGAATTCGCTCTTGGAACAGCACGCTAAAAACAAATAGTGCGCACATGAGTAAGAACAGCAGGGTTGCTACCCGTTTCATACTGCGGAGGCCTTCGGCGCGCTGATCAAGAAGTTCTGGCATGCGCACCACTTTACTTGTGATGGCACGCCATTAATGACGCGCGCACCGTGCATAAACCAGTAGCGTTGGAGGCATGGACACGCTCTTTTACGCACATCGCGGTAGTTCGCAAAAATTTGCCGAAAATACTCGCGCGGCCTATCTGCAAGCCATCGATGAGGGCGCGGATGGAATTGAATGTGATGTGCACCTGAGCAGGGACGGCGTAGTGGTCTGCCATCATGATCCAACCGTTGACCGTACCAGCGATACCACCGGAGAAGTCGCTGGATTTACGCTCGAGGAGCTCAAAAAGATGGATTTTTCCTCGTATATGCCGGTAGTCGTACCGGAGGAATATGGAAGCACCAGCGACCAGCTGCTCAGCCTAGTGGAGCTGCTTGAATTGATTGATGAGCGCGGAACCAAGATGGGTCTAGCAATTGAAATCAAGCACCCAAGCCCGTATGGCCACCTACTCGAAGAAGAAA
>DNHA01000174.1:2356-2670 GCA_003486025.1 Micrococcaceae bacterium
CTGATGAGTTTTGAGCCTGACTCAATTCGTTTCCTCGCCCAGACCGTGAGTAGATCATTGCTTTGCCAGCTGATGACCGAGATTGATCCGCGGCGGGTAGCGGACTTTCTCAGCGAAGGTGAAATTATACGCGCCGGAGTATATGAGGTGATGCGCCGTTCAGTGGCTGAAGGACGGGAGCTAATCGATGCCGGAGGTGCCGGTATTATTGGCCCCGGCGTGGCCTGGGTCCGCGCCAACGAACACCTAGTGCGACAATGGTTGGCACAGGGACTCACCGCCCGGGTTTGGACCGTGGATCGCCCCGCTGACGC
>DNHA01000009.1 GCA_003486025.1 Micrococcaceae bacterium
GTGCTTTCGGCCGAACACACAGACGGCGCATACCAGCTATCGGTGCTCACCGCTAAAGGGGTGACCCATTTCAGTGCAGACAAGCTAGTCCTTGGCACCGGATCCCAACCTTTTCTTCCACCGATTATTGACGCGGCAGCCCAGGCTACGGGCAAGGTCATGCATTCAAGTGATTACTTGTTCCATCTCGAGGAAATCCTAGCTCCAGACCACCAGGCATCCCGTCCGCGGATTACCTGTGTGCTGGGCAGCGGACAGAGCGCAGCCGAGATCTTTTTGGACCTGCTACGTAATTTGCCCGAAGAAGACCATCTAATTTGGGCTACCCGTTCGGAGCGCTTTTTTCCTCTGGAGTACACCAAACTCACCCTGGAAATGACATCCCCGGACTATATCGACCATTTTCATGCCCTGCCTGTGGAAAAGCGCGACGCTCTTGGCGCCGAACAAAAGGGACTCTACAAAGGCATCAATGCGGATCTGATTGATGAAATCTATGAAGAGCTCTATCAGCGCAGCATCAGCACAGCAGCCAATGTCCACTTGCGTACCGGGTGCAGCGCAAGCGGCATCGGTGCAGCTGGTGAGACCCTGTCGGTCAGTTTGCGCCACGAACGTACCGAAGAAACCTTGGAGTTCTGCGCCGATACTTTGGTGATGGCTACCGGTTACCGTTCCGGAACCCCTGACTTCCTCCGTGGAATCAGCCAGCGAATGACCTACCTCGCCGACGGACGGGTCAACGTGGACCGCGAATACTCCATCGGGGCCCATGAAGATATTTTTGTGCAAAACGCAGAACTCCATACTCATGGGTTTACGGCCCCCGATCTGGGTATGGGAGCCTACAGAAATTCGGTGATCATCAATCGGATCGCCGGCCGCGAGGTCTACCCCGTCGAAGAGCGCATCGCGTTCCAACGATTCGGCGCGGCAGAATTTACCGGTCTGCCAGCCGTATCCACCTCCAGCTCGCTCGACTAAGGAAAGAAGCGCCATGACTAACTACACCTTCCGCCCGCTCAGCCTGCCCGAAGATACCGCGTTGCTCCACGCGTGGATCGCTACCGAACATGCCGCCTACTGGGGCATGCCGACCGCAACCGCGACAGAAATAGATGCCGAATACCGTCAGCTGCTGTCCACAGCGGACTACCAAGTATTGCTGGGCCTTGATGAGACCGGCACCGAAAAATTCCTGCTGGAGCTTTACAACCCGGCGAACACTGCGTTGGCCGAAGCCTACAATTACGTTCGCGGAGATCGTGGCTTGCACTTCTTAGTGCCGCAAACCAGCGAACCGCAGCCGGGCTTCACTTTGGAGGCACTTACCCAAGCAGTGCGCCTCGCCTTCACCCGCCCCGGAGTCGAACGCATCATCGTGGAACCAGACCTGCGCAATAAAGCCATCCACGCACTCAATGCCCGGGTGGGATTCCGCCCGGTCCGACCGATAGCTCTGGCAGAACCAGACGGATCAATCAAGCAGGCGCTGCTTTCCATCTGCACTCGAAACGATTTTGAACAAGCCACCGGCCACAGCCTGGATTCCTCAGTCCTGACGCCCCAGCGCTGGGAGGCCGCCAACCGGCATGTGCTGGCCAAAGCCCTCGGAGAATTCAGCCACGAACGCCTCCTTGATCCGGTGGAGCTCGGTGAGCGCCGCTACCGCGTGCAGAAAGATGGACACCGCTTGCTCTTCACTGCCGGACGCTACCAGCTTAATCACTGGCTTGTCGCTCCGGAATCGCTGCAGCACCAGCGGCTCGTTAATGGTTCATGGTACGAAGCCGAGGTTGACGTCCTTGATTTCATCACCGTGTTCTACCGGGAGCTGACGCTTTCCGAAGCTCAGCTGCCGGTCTATCTCGAAGAGCTCTCGTCCACCTTGTCCAGCCATTGCTACAAACAGGCTCACGCCACCCATACCTCGGCGCAGCTGGCCCGGTTCCCGGGCAGCGCAGCCCAGTCCTTCCAGCTTGTCGAATCTGCAATGACCGAGGGCCACCCCTGCTTTGTGGGTAATAATGGCCGCATGGGTGTAGGCCGCAGCGATTATCTGCGGTACGCTCCGGAAACGGGCTCGGCACTGCAGCTCGGGTGGCTCGCGGCACACACATCGCGTGCCCAATTCGATGCCATCGACACCCTTGATTACGAGACGCTACTGGCTACACAGCTAGACCCGGAGGAACGCCAACGTCTCGATGAAACTCTTGAGAACGCACTGTCCGGTACCGGGTTGTCGCCGAACGACTACATCTACATTCCCGTCCACCCTTGGCAGTGGGAAAACCGTCTCTCGATCACTTTCGTGAATGACATTGCACGCAAGCAACTGATCTGGCTCGGCTACAGCCAAGACGAATATCAGGCACAGCAATCAATTCGCACCTTCTTCAATCTTTCTGACCCCACCCGCCATTACGTCAAAACCGCGATGTCGATCCTCAATATGGGATTCATGCGTGGGTTGAGTGCCGAATATATGAAGGTCACTCCCGCCATCAACCAGTGGCTGGGTGAATTATTCGACAATGACCCAGTGCTCTCCACAGCACCGGTGGCTCTGTTGCGCGAAATCGCCTCGGTGGGCTACCGCAACCCACAATTTGAAGCGGCTACCGATAAAACCGCGCCGCAACGCAAGATGCT
>DNHA01000215.1 GCA_003486025.1 Micrococcaceae bacterium
GGTGATGCCTTGTTCGCGTTCGGCGCGCAGCCCGTCGGTGACCAACGCCAGATCCAGCGCCGGGGTTTCACCGCCGAAGCCCCTTTCAGCGCTGGTGCGTGCAATGTCATCCAGCGAATCGGCGAGGATCGCTTTGGCGTCGTGGAGCAGCCTCCCGACAAGCGTTGATTTTCCGTCGTCTACCGAGCCTGCGGTGGCGATGCGCAGCAATGTGGTGGTCATTTTAGAAGTACCCTTCGGTTTTGCGGTCTTCCATTCCGGCCGCGGAAATTCGGTCATCGGCGCGGGTGGCGCCGCGTTCGGTCACGGTAGCCAAAGCCAGCTCGTCCAGTACCTTCGGTACGGTGTCGGCGGCCGAGAGCACCGCACCGGTGCAGCTGGCGTCGCCTACCGTCCGGTAGCGCACCTGGCGGATGCTGACTAGTTCCCCCTTGGCAGGGGTGCTGACCGAGGTGACTGCCCGCCACATGCCGTCGCGTTCAAAGACCTGGCGCTTATGGGCAAAGTAGATTGGCGGCAACTGGATTTGTTCTTGGTTGATGTACGCCCAGATATCGCGTTCGGTCCAGTTGGAGATCGGGAAGGCGCGGACGTGCCCGCCCGGTGCGTGGCGCCCGTTGTAGAGGTTCCAGATTTCCGGGCGTTGGTTACGTGGATCCCAGACCCCGAACTCATCGCGCAGCGATAAGATGCGTTCCTTGGCGCGGGCTTTGTCTTCATCGCGGCGGGCACCGCCAAAGACCACGTCGAAGCGGTTGGCTTCGATGGTGTCTAAGAGCACCCGGGTTTGCAAGCGGTTTCGGGTGCCATCTGGCAGTTCTGCCAGCTCCCCGCGGTCGATATACTCCTGTACCGACCCAACAACGAGGTTCAGCCCGTAGCGCGCCACGACCTGATCCCGGAACTTCAGTACCTCACCGAAGTTGTGGCCGGTGTCGATATGGACTACGGGAATCGGCACACGGGCCGGAAACACTGCTTTAGCCAGCAGGTGCAGTACTACCACCGAGTCTTTACCTCCTGAGAAGAGCAAACCGGGATTTTCGAATTCGGCGAGCACTTCACGGATGATGTGGATTGATTCGGCTTCGAGTTCGTCAAGCACGGTGCGCCGTGCTTGGGTGGGTGCGTTGGCGGTGATGGTCATTTGCTGCTCTCCTTCACTAGATGTGTATGCCGCATTCAGTTTTTGCCAGGCCCGCCCAGCGGCCCGCGCGGGGATCTTCGCCCTCGGCTACCGGCCTGGTGCATGGTTGACAGCCAATGGAGGGGTATCCCTGGGCGAGCAGCATGTTCACCGGCGCCGAATGCTCGGCGGCGTAGCCAATCAGTTCGTCAAAGGACCAGGCGGCCAGCGGGTTGAATTTCACTAGCCCGTGCTTTTCGTCGAAGCCCACCAGCGGCGTGTTGGCTCTGGTGGGCGCCTCTTCGCGGCGCCCCCCGGTGAACCAGGCGCCGTAGCCTTTCAAGGAATTTCTCAGCGGATCCATTTTTCGCATCTGGCAGCAGGCTGCGGTGTCACGGGTGAACACNNGTGAACAGGTCCCTGCCGAATTTCGCATCTTGCTCATCCACCGTGAGTTCTGGCAGCACCTCGATGATGCGTACCGGCAGAGCCCGGGCGACCTCGTCGCGGGTGCTGATGGTTTCGGCGAAGTGATACCCGGTCTGCAGGAACAGCACGTCTACATCTGGAATAGCGGCCGAGACCAAATGCGGTAGGACCGCGTCAGCCATGGAACAGGCAACCGCGATCTCACGGGCCGCGAAATGGTGAGCAGCAAAATTGATGACCTGCTCGGCGGTGGAGTCCAAACCAAGTTCTTCGGCTCCCAAAGCGGCGATCTTCCGCAGTTCCGCTTCGCTGCGTTGCGTGGTGCTCATACCAGGTCCTCCTCGTCGGCGCGGTGTGCCCAGGCAGCGAAGGATTCGTTTTCTGCTGACTTGCTTGAATAGCTTTTGACAACTCGTTCCACGTATTCGGGAAGCTCCTGTGCCGCGACCTTCAGTCCGCGGACGGTGCGGCCTAGGCCTGCCTCACCATTTTCGAATCCGGCCAGCGTTCCGCCTAAATGCACTTGGAAGCCGGATACCTGCTCGCCCTGCGCGTTGGTGATCAGTTGCCCCTTCAACCCGATATCGGCGGTTTGGATGCGCGCGCAGGAGTTCGGGCAACCATTAACATGCAAGGACAGGGACTTGGGAAGTTTTCCTTCGTGGTCCGCCAGCCTCGATTCAATTTTTTGCACCGCGTCAATGGTGGTGTCTTTGGTGTCCACGATGGCTAGCTTGCAGAACTCGATGCCGGTGCAAGCGATGGCAGAGCGCTTGATTAGGCCGGGAAACGGGTCCAAGCCCAGTTCTTGCACCGCGCCGGTAAAGGCGTCAACATGGTCTGCGGGGATGTCCAGGGCGATGATTTTCTGGTGCGGGGTGGTCCGCAGCCTGCTGGAACCGGCCGCTTCAACCAGGTCTGCCAGCTTGTTCAGCAGTGTTCCCGAGACGCGTCCCACCGGCGGGGTCAGCCCGATATAGAACCGGCCGTCCTTCTGCTCGTGCACTCCGCAGTGATCTCCGGCCTCCTGCGGCTTGTGCGCCGGAGGTCCGTCGGGAAGTTCAAAGCCCAGGTACTCGTCTTGCAGGATCTGACGGAATTTCTCGGTGCCCCAATCGGCGAGCAGGAACTTCAGCCGTGCCCGGTTGCGCAGCCGCCGGTAGCCATAGTCGCGGAAGATGGAAGTGACTGCTTCCCACACGTCGGCAGCAATGTCTTCGCGGACGAATGCGCCGAGCCGTTCCCCCAAGCGCGGGTTCGCGGAGAGCCCTCCGCCGACCCAGAGGTCGTAGCCGACGCCGAGTTCCGGATGCTCAACGCCGATGAGCGCGAAGTCATTGATTTCGTGGACGACATCTTGGTTCGGGTGGCCGGTAATCGCGGTCTTGTACTTGCGCGGCAAGTTGGAGAATTCCGGATTTCCCACATAGCGCCGAGCGATCTCTTGGATCACCGGGGTTGGGTCGATGATCTCGTTTTTGGCGATGCCTGCCACGGGCGAGCCTAGGATGACTCGGGGAACGTCGCCACACGCTTCGGTGGTGTTCAGCCCCACGGCTTCGAGCCGGCGCCAGATTTCGGGGACATCGACCACATCGACCCAGTGCAACTGGATGTTCTGGCGGTCGGTGAAGTCCGCGGTGTCGCGGGCGAACTCTGTAGAGATCCCGGCGATCACCCGAAGCTGATCGGTGCTTAGTGCTCCACCGTCGATGCGCACCCGAAGCATGAAGTATTTGTCTTCAAGTTCGTGAGGCTCCAGCGTGGCGGTCTTGCCACCGGGAATGCCTTGGGCTCGTTGGGTGTACAAGCCCCACCAGCGAAATCGCCCGTGCAGGTCGTCTGGATCAATTGAGTCAAAACCCTTGAGAGCGTAAATCTGCTCGATGCGTTCGCGGACGTTCAGACCGTCGTCCGCGGCTTTGAGTTCCTCGTTGTGGTTGAGCGGCGCTTTGCCGTCAACCTTCCATTGGCCTTGGGGTTTGGGTGCCCGTTTGGGGCGACCTGGTGCAGTAGTTTGCGTCATGTAAGCCAGCGTAGAAACCAGCCCCCGGGGGCTGGCAACCACGAGCAGTCACATGAACGCGCTTTACTTAATCACCGCGGACTTCGTCATCTGAGGACAATTATGACCTCTGGTTCAGGGCCTCTTGCAGTCTTATGAGGAAACATTTAGCGATCATGACGTCTGGGAGCAACGGGCTTGTGGTGATCCGGGCGCCCATGCTAGCCAGCCGCGATTGAAAGAGGCCATCAGCCAGTAACGCGCTCAGCACCAGCGTCTTTGGCTTCAGTTCCTCGGACAGCAGTTCATTGATCAGGGGCTTAGCCCCAGCGCAGTAGGCAATCTGGACCTCCTGGCCCAGCTGACTTGAGATCTGCGCTGCTAAGTCCCTGAGCTGCTCTTGCCCTTGCTCCAGCCGGGTCCCGGCCGCAGCAAGGAGAACCTGCTGATTCGGCTCCAGCTGCGCCATGACGCGCTGGCTTAGCAGGTGGGCAAGTTCTGGCAACGCACCCAGCGGGCTGGCCGCGACCGTGTTTTGCCGTGCTGCTACTGCCTGAGCAATGTCCTGAGTCGTATGCACGCCATCGGCGACCAGCAGCGGTAGTACTACCGCTGCTTCGTGCTCGGGCAACGAGGAGAGCACTTGAGCAAGTTGCGGCTGTTGAACATCAACATACGCCTCGTGCCAGACCAGCTCGGCGGGTATTTCACTGCGTGCCAGTTCTTCCAGTTGTGTACGCAGTTCGTGGATCAGTTGCTGTCCGCGAAGATTATCGGTGCCATGGGACGCAGCGACGATGTGGGTTTTCTTCATCACCGGTTTGCTAGCTCTGGCGGATCAGCTTGTGATTGGCTGCTTGAGCCTGTGGCCGAATGACGATTTCGTCCAGGTTCACATGTGACGGTGCGCTGACCGCGTAGCGGATCACTTCTGCCACATCCTCGGCGGTCAGTGGTTCGGCGACCCCGTCATAGACCTTCTCGGCTGCTTCTTTGGTTCCAAGCCGGCGCAGCGCGAACTCTTCGGTGCGGACAAGTCCTGGAAGGATCTCTATGACACGGATCCCGTTGCCAACTTCTTCCAGGCGTAGCGCCTGAGTCATGGCTCGCTGTGCTGCTTTTGCGGCGTTATATCCACTGCCGCCCTCGTAGCTGGACAGTGCGGCGGTCGAGGTGACGTTCAAAATGGTGCCTGCATTGGTACGCAAGGAAGGTAACAGCGCGCGAGTCAACCGCATGGTTCCCATGACGTTTGCCTGCCACATGAATTCCCAGTCTTCATCTTTTGCTTCGGCCCAGTGATCACTACCGCGTGCTCCGCCAGCGCAGTTGATGAGCGTATCGACCCCACCCTGCGCTTCGACGTCACTGACCAGCGCATCAACATCAGCTTGAACACTGACATCTGCAGTCAGTGCAATTGCGCCAGTCTCGGCGGCTAGGGACTTCAGCCGGTCTTCACGACGCGCCACGGCAAAAACGTTCCAGCCCTGTGCACGCAAGGCACGGACGGTGGCCTGGCCGATGCCGCTCGAAGCACCGGTGACGAGGGCAGAGCGCGAATTGTTCTGATTTTGAGAATTAGTCATATGCCCACTTTAGACAATATGAGGTGAAGGGAAGCGTCGGGGCCACCACGATCTCAATCTCTCGTGGGTTACCCGGCCGCGAGACGGCGCCCTACAGATTATGTTCCGCCCATTTGTGACCGCCAGTCATATATCCCTCGCTCAAGTGGCCCAGACCATGAGCTTCGGTGCTTCCTTGCCTTCTAAAACATGAAAGAATAGAAACATGGCAGAAGACAACTTGGGCACAGACACGCCCGCAACGGTTTCCGTTCCTGACAAGCCCGCTTTGGAAGGCCTAGAGGAACGTCTTTCGTCCCGGTGGCGCACCGAGGGCACCTATCACTTCAACGAGGACACGACCCGCGAGGACGTTTACTCCATTGACACTCCCCCGCCAACCGCATCCGGTTCCCTGCACGTAGGACATATGTTCTCCTACACGCAGACCGACGTGTTGGCCCGCTTCCAGCGCATGAGCGGCAAGAACGTGTTCTACCCACTGGGTTGGGACGACAACGGTCTTCCCACCGAGCGTCGCGTACAGAACTACTACGGTGTCCGTTGCGACCCAACCAAACCATATATCGAGGGTTACCTCCCACCCGAGTCGCCGGCCAAAAACCAGCGCGACTGGGATGTAGTCAGCCGTAAGAACTTCATTGAACTCTGTGAAGTACTCGCAGTAGAAGACGAGAAAGTCTTCGAACAGCTCTTCTCCACCCTAGGCCTGTCCGTTGACTGGCGCATGACCTACCGCACCATTGATGACAACGCCCGTGCGGTGTCTCAGCGGGCGTTCTTGGAAAACCTCCAGCAGGGCGACGCCTATATGGCCGAGGCCCCGACTCTGTGGGATGTCACCTTCCGTACCGCGGTGGCCCAAGCAGAACTTGAAGACCGCGAAATGCCAGGCGCATACTACCGCTACGCATTCGATGCTGACGGCGGCGAACAGGTCTTCATCGAGACCACTCGCCCGGAACTGCTCGCAGCCTGTGCTGGCCTGGTCGCCCACCCGGATGATGAGCGCTACAAGCACCTGTTCGGCAAAACTGTCACCTCGCCGATCTTCGGGGTACCGGTGACCGTTTACCCACACCCGCTGGCTCAGCCAGACAAGGGTTCGGGTATCGCCATGGTCTGTACCTTCGGCGACCTGACCGACGTAACCTGGTGGCGTGAACTGCAGCTGCCAACTCGCGCCATCATTGGCCGCGACGGCCGTATTCTGGCCGACACTCCGGAGTGGATCACCACCGAGGCCGGGAAGGCAGCCTACGCGGAGATCTCGGCGAAAACCGTGTTCTCTGCGAAGGAAACCGTCGTCAAGATGCTTGAGGAAGCAGATCTACTAGATGGTGAACCTAAAAAGGTTTCACGTCCGGTGAACTTCTTCGAAAAGGGCGATAAGCCTTTGGAAATCGTCACCTCACGTCAGTGGTACATCCGCAATGGTGGCCGTGACGAAGAGCGCCGTACGCAAATGATTGCCCGCGGGCAGGAGATCGATTTCCACCCAGCGTTCATGCGCTCGCGTTATGAGAATTGGGTTTCTGGCCTAAATGGAGACTGGCTGGTTTCCCGCCAACGCTTCTTCGGTGTACCCGTGCCCGTTTGGTACAAGGTTGATGAGCATGGCGAGCCTGACTATGACGCTCCGATCTTGCCTGAGACGGCACAGCTTCCGGTTGATCCGGCAGCAGATGCGCCCATCGGTTACACCGAAGATCAGCGTGGCCTAGCCGGCGGCTTCATCGGTGATGCCGATGTGCTTGATACTTGGGCAACGAGCTCGCTTACTCCACAGATTGTGGGCCGTTGGGGACGCGATGACGAGTTCTTCTCCAAGGTATACCCGTTTGATCTGCGCCCACAGGGCCACGACATCATCCGCACCTGGTTGTTCTCAACTGCAGTGCGTGCCGATGCGCTGCACAACGATGTTCCTTGGAAGCATGCTGCCATTTCGGGCTGGATCCTGGATCCGGACCGCAAGAAGATGTCAAAGTCCAAGGGCAACGTAGTGGTACCAAACGAGGTGTTGGAGAAGTTTGGTTCCGACGCTGTTCGCTATTGGGCCGCCAGCGCCAAATTGGGCGCCGACACCGCTTACGAAATCAACCAGATGAAGATTGGCCGCCGCCTGGCGATCAAGATTCTTAACGCTTCGAAGTTCGTCTTGAACTTGGGTGCCACCGAGGCAAACGTGCTGACCAATGACGCATCATTAGTCACCAACGGTTTGGATCGTTCATTGCTGTTGCGTTTGTCTACCGTGATCGAGGACGCTCAGCGCGCCTTTGAAAACTACGACTACGCGCGTGCTTTGGACATCACCGAATCGTTCTTCTGGTCGTTCACCGACGACTATGTTGAGTTGATCAAGGATCGTGCCTATGGCGGGCACGGTGAAGCTGAACAGGCCAGCGTTCTCGCAACGCTGGCAACAACCCTTGACTCGGTACTGCGTTTATTTGCACCGTTCTTGCCGTTTGCTACCGAAGAAGTTTGGGGCTGGTGGCGCACCGGTTCGGTTCACCTGTCGCAGTGGCCTAGCGTCGCTCATCTCAGCGCAGCCACCGAAGGTGCTGATGCCATGGTTCTTCCGACCGTTGGCCACGCACTCTCGGGTATCCGTAAGGCTAAGTCAGACGCTAAGGTCAAACAGCGCACCGAAGTGCTTTCTGGTGAAATCCACGCACCAGCAGCTGCGATTGAGCAGTTGCGTGCAGGCTTCACCGACCTGAAGTCCGCCGGAAACGCACGTGAACTGACTTTGGTTGAAGCCGAGGGCGACCTCAACGTTGTCAACGTGGAATTGGCTCCTGCCGAAGAAGAATAATCTTCATTAGGCAAGACCGGAAGGCCGTCGAGATTTTGTTCTCGGCGGCCTTCGCTGTTTCCAAGATAGTTTTCGATTCGTTCTTCGTAGTTGAACGGCTGTTGAACTACGAAAAAATCAAGTGCAATAAAGATTTGATATCTATTAAACGGAACGTTGGTTTAACGGTGTACGGTCAAAGTAAGCGATCAGGCTCGACTCTTGAGAGGCTCAAATGACAACCACACCGGAAGATTCCAACGAGTTCAAGCCAGATGATGCCGGCGGTTCAACAACTCCGCCATCAAACAATTCGCCTACGGGGAATCCCAGCGCAGAGTCGACCGGCGCATATTCTGGTCAGCAAGGGTTTCCGCCGGCTCACCGGCCGGGGCAAATCGCAGATGACAGCCGCCAGCGCATTCAACTTAATGGATGGCTTTCGGCATTCTTTGGAATCATTCCGGCTCTCATTTTCTTTGTGATCGATAAGGAACGCAGCAATCCGCTGGTCCGCGACTTTCATCAGCAGACACTGAACTTCAGTATCATTCGCGCAATTATTGGCTTGCTAGCTTTCTTGCCTGTCATTGGGTGGGTGATTGGTGTCCTCGGCGGAATCGTCTGCTTTGTGATTGCTATTATGGCCGCGGTCAAGGCACCGGATGAGTACCAGGCCGGACGCGCGTACAAGTATCCATTTAATTTCACGTTTGTCAGCTAAGACTGCAGTAACTGTTCGTCCCCGAGCACCGGTTATTTCCGATCCTCGTCTGGATGCGGGAGCCGGTGCTAGCCCGGGTCACTTCTCAGAGGCAGGTTTGGCTGACTCTTCGGGGCTAGCTATTAGCCGTTGCATCGGTTTCGCTTTGCGTTGGCGCACCTCGTTAAAATGGGCAAGCTGTTCACTAGGCGGTTGGGCTATCTTGTGAACGATAGGTGTATCGTTCTCGTCTTTCACCGCGTCGTCGTCTCGTGATGCCATCAATTGATCCTTAACGGAGTTGGGCGGAATGTCTTCTTCGACATTCCGCCCAACTCACTTGCTGCTAGTTTTGTGCAGAATTATATGCCTGCTCGATGACGGTGCCCCAGTAAGGACCGAACATCGTGTTACGCACTCCACTGTAGCCAAAACTATTGACTGAGTTCTGATAGCCGCTGGATCCGCCTAGGAACCATGGACCGCCAGAGGATCCGCCGGTCATATCGCATGGGATGCCCTGAGAATCGCTTTGTCCATATGGATCGTCAATTGCCGAACCAGAGCATGACTGCAACGTCTCGCCATTGAATGGGCTCGCTGCCGGGTAACCGAAAGCCGTGTATGTCAATCCACGAGCCTGGTTGAACGCGACACCTGAAGCGCCGACCTGGTCAGCTAAACTAACTCCGCTGTTATCGGAGACCACGGCAAAGGCAGTGTCATAGGTAATATCGCCACCATTGCTCCACTGAGTGGGGGTCACCAATTCGGTTGCAGCAAAAGATCCGTAGGGTGCGTTACCGTTTTCGTACGCGGGCACGAAGACCCAGCGGGTTGCGAAGGCACCAGGTCCTTCATTGGCGCAGTGACCGGCAGTGGAAACAGTTGATTCATTGGCTGAAACAACCGAGTTACCTGAGCACACATAGTCAGAGCCACCGAGGGTGAAGAAGACCTTGCCAATGTGGGACACCGGAGTGACCGATGATCCATTATTCGGCTTTTGACCTTTATTTTTCGGGTTCGCTGCTTTCTGGCCGGAAATCTTCTTTGACTCCCCCGCCTTCTGCGCGTCCTTCGTAGCGGATTTCCCGTGGGTGAGAACGTCAGCGGACTTGGCGTTCTTCATCCGATCTGAGGTCCAGTAGTTCATTGCTTTTTCAGCCTTTGCCTGGCTGATTTTTGATGTCTCGACTTTGTCGGTGGGGGCTGTGGGGGCAGCCATAGCCATTGATGCGCTTCCACCGATCAGTCCACCGGCAAGCAAAAGTGCAGCTATTGCTCGACCTTTGCGCAGGTTTGCCTTGGGGGCATTATTTTTGATTCTGTCTTGCACGTTTTCTCCCTGAGTGGCGGATGGGGGCCGCCGTCGAAAGCATGTGCCGGAGCACCTGTGGGAGTTAGTCAAACACATCTTTCAAGTAATACATAGGACCGTTCGCGAAGAATTTTATACATTCAACGCCCTAATTAGTTAAAATTATGAAGCCGGGATTTTCTTGCAACAAAAACTCTACGAGCGATCTCAACAAAAAACCGGGGCACGGACACCACTTTCGTAGCAGCTTCTTGATCGCAGGGGAAAAATCTCTGGAAAAAAGAAAGTTACTTAGCAGTAGGCCCCTACGTCACACAAGGCCTGAGGCAGTTTAAATTTGTGAAACAACAGTGACACGCTTCACATTCTGGCAAATAAGGAGTCAGCAAAAATTTATTCACGCTCAGTTACCACTGAACGGAACATTAAGTCTCAAGTAGTCAGTGAGAGCGCTCCCCCGACGACCTCTCGATTAAGCTAGGTCAACTTCATCCACTAACGCATGACAGGTCTACGAGCAATGTTGGGCGCTAATTAAACAAAAACCTCGTACAATCAGACCCGCCATAATATGGCCGAGCAAATTGTACGAGGGTTGTAGCGCACAGATTAATCGAAGACTGGGCTTTCGGTCCTGCTGCGCTTCATTTCAAAGAAATAAGGGAAAGATGCCAGCTGCACAGCGGCATCAAACATCTTGCCTGCGTCTTCGCCAGTTGGGATTCGGGTAATGACCGGTCCAAAGAACCCCACTCCGTCCACTGCAATGACTGGAGTGCCAACGTCTTGGCCAACCTTGGAGATGCCCTCTTCGTGGCTTGCACGCAGTGCGGCATCATTGGCATCGGTGTTTGCAGATTGCGCCAGTTCCGCTGGAAGCTCGACCTTGGCTAACGCGCGGGATATGACATCAGCGCGGTCTTCAACTTTTTCGTAATGGATTAGTTCACCCATCGCCGTATAGAGCTGGTCTATAACCTCATCGCCATGCTCTTGCGCTGCCTTGATGATTACTCGTACTGGGCCCCAGGCGTTATCCATCGATGCGCGGTATTCCTCAGGAAGGTCACGACCTTCGTTGAGCACCGAAAGGCTCATCACGTTCCAGCGAACGTCAATGTCACGGACTTTTTCGACTTCCTTGATCCAGCGACTAGTGGCCCAAGCGAAGGGGCAGATTGGGTCGAACCAGAAATCAACTTGTGTGCGCTGTGGCATGAACCTTCAACTTCCTACGAAAAAATAATGGAACTCTAAACTATGCGGATTTTTTGTTGCGCTTCGCTGCAAGTTCGTGCGAAAGGAGCAAGGGCTCGTCCTTATCCAAGACAGTTCCACGAGTCACGACTACCTCTGCGACCTCTTCCAAGCTCGGCAGCTCAAACATGATGCCGCCCAAAGTCTCTTCCAAAATTGCACGAAGCCCACGTGCGCCGGTTTCACGTTCAATTGCAAGTTCAGCAATTGCGTCTAAGGCTTGTGGTTCGAAGCTCAGCTCAACGCCGTCCATGCGGAACATTTTCTGGTACTGCTTCACCAGTGCATTCTTGGGTTCCGTGAGAACGCGAATCAATGCTCCGCGGTCAAGATGCTCTACCGTAGCAATCACCGGCAGGCGTCCAACGAATTCTGGGATCAACCCGAACTTCAGCAAGTCTTCGGGACGAACGTCGGAATAAGATGGAGCCTCAGACTTCAATGCGGTCAGTGGCGCTCCGAAACCGATGCCCTTCCGACCCGCACGTGAGGAAATAATTTCCTCAAGTCCCGCAAAGGCACCAGCCACAATAAACAGAATGTTCGTTGTATCCAGCTGCAAGAAATCCTGATGTGGGTGCTTGCGTCCCCCCTGAGGCGGAACCGCGGCGACGGTACCTTCAAGAATCTTCAGTAAAGCTTGCTGAACGCCTTCACCGGAAACGTCCCGGGTAATGGAAGGGTTCTCGCTCTTTCGCGAGATCTTGTCAATTTCGTCAATGTAGATAATGCCAGTCTCGGCCTTCTTGACGTCAAAGTCTGCAGCTTGAATCAGCTTCAGCAAAATATTCTCAACGTCTTCACCGACATAGCCGGCTTCGGTCAAACTCGTTGCATCGGCTACGGCGAACGGAACGTTCAGCTTCTTAGCCAGCGACTGCGCCAAATAGGTCTTACCGCAACCGGTGGGACCAATCAGCATGATGTTGGATTTCGAAACCTCAACATCGTCTAGAGGATTCTCGCTATTCAAGGCAGCCACAGGTGAATGCTCCTGAGTGCCATGAATTCGCTTGTAGTGGTTGTACACGGCGACGGATAGAGCACGCTTGGCGTTCTCCTGACCGATCACGTACTCTTCCAAGGAATTGAAGATTTCTCGTGGTTTTGGCAACGAAAAATCTTCGGAGACCTGTTCTTCAGCAAACTCTTCGGCAATGATCTCATTGCACAGTTCGATGCATTCGGTACAGATGTAGACTCCGTGGCCTGCTATTAGCTTCTTTACCTGTTTCTGGCTCTTTCCGCAGAAAGAACACTTCAACAGATCCGAGCCTTCGCCCATACGTCCCATCGCACCGATCTCCTGTTTGCTTGAGTTGCCGTGGACTATCCCAATTCTAGGTCAGGTAACCCCCAAATTAGCTGAATATGGCGGTCTACCTGCGTGGTGCAATCCTCTTGTGGAGAACGCACCTACAAGGTAAACCGCCAGTACTCTGCAATTATTCCGCGTAAGGCCTAGTGGCCAAGTACTGCGCGGGTGAGCTTACGTGGAGTAAGCACCTCGTCGACGATGCCATATTCCTTGGCATCGGCAGCAGTCATGAACAAATCGCGTTCAACGTCGTCGCGTACCTTCTCGACGGTCTGACCCGAGTGACTTGCAATGGTCTCTTCGAGCCATGTGCGCATGCGCATGACTTCTTCGGCCTGGATCTGCAGATCGGTCGCGGTACCGCGTTCGCCGCCACCCATCGATGGCTGGTGGATTAGCACGCGTGCGTTCGGCAGGGCCAGACGCTTGCCAGGGGTACCGGCGGCTAGCAGTACGGCCGCGGCGGAAGCCGCCTGGCCGAGGCAGACCGTCTGCACTTCTGGGCGAATGAACTGAATCGTGTCGTAGATCGCGGTCATCGCGGTGAAGGATCCACCTGGCGAGTTGATGTACAGGGTGACATCGCGCTCTGGGTCCATCGACTCGAGAACCAGCAGCTGGGCCATGACGTCATCTGCCGATGCATCATCGACCTGCGCGCCGAGGAAGATAATACGATCCTCGAACAGCTTGGCGTATGGATCCTGGCGCTTGAACCCGTACGGGGTACGCTCTTCGAACTGTGGCAGGATGTAGCGAGCCGACGGCATCTGACCGCTAACGGCTTCCGGATTGAAGTTCATGGTTTTCTCCTTGGACAAATCTTTGGGGTTCAGGGCGATAACTAAGGCCGGCTACTTGCCGGCGTCGACGCCGCCGCCACCGGTGACCGTACCGGCATGCTTTGCGATCTGGTCGAAGAATCCGTATTCCAGCGCGTCCTCAGCGGTGAACCACTTATCACGCTGGTTGTCGATCAGGATCTGCTCAACGCTCTGCCCTGTCTGCTCCGCGGTCAGGTCGCTCATAACCTTCTTCATGTGCATGATCAGTTCGGCTTGGATCTTGATGTCCGAAGCAGTTCCGCCAATGCCACCCGAAGGCTGGTGCATGAGGATACGAGCGTTAGGCGTCGCATAGCGCTTGCCCGGAGTACCGGAGGACAGCAGGAACTGGCCCATTGATGCGGCCAGGCCGGTTGCCACGGTCACCACATCGTTCGGGATGAAGTTCATGGTGTCGTAGATTGCCATGCCTGCGGTGATCGACCCGCCTGGGGAGTTGATGTAAAGGTAGATGTCCTTTTCAGTATCCTCCGCAGAGAGCAAGAGCAGCTGCGAGCAAATCGCATTGGCATTGTCATCGCGGACTTCGGAGCCCAGCCAGATGATGCGCTCTTTGAGCAAGCGGTTGTAGATGTAATCCTCACGGCCGGCCGGGTCAACGGAGGCCATGGTGGGAGTGCGCGAATCATTTGACATGTTCTCTACCTCTTCCAAACGTGTAGATCAGATTTTGAAATTCTTTTTCGAATCCCAAAGCTGCAACTGGTTACTTTGAGATTACTGACTTCAACTGCTAGATGCGCGGTTTCATGCCCTTGTTTCGCTCACGGCGCATGACTATACCGACAGCGAACAAAAAAGTAGCCACCTGCCAACTTGTTTCCAAGTTGGCAGGTGGCTACCGAGGATGCGAGACTACTTAGCCTCTGCGGATTCCTCTACAGCTTCTTCTTCGCCAGCTGGCTTCACGAATGAAGTCAGGTCCACAGCGGCACCGTTCGAGTCGGTGACGGTTGCGAATTCAAGAACCTTGGCAAGTGCCTTGCGACGGCGGACTTCGCCCATCAGCATTGGAACCTGGCCAGCGCCGTTAAGCATCTGCGCGAACTGGTTCGGGTCCATGCCGTACTGACCTGCGGTCTGCACGATGTAGTCGATCAGCTCGGACTGCTCAACGCCAACTTCCTCGGCGTCAGCAACGGCGTCAAGGATGATTTCGTTCTTGAAGGCACGCTCGGTGTTCTCACGAACTTCTGCGCGGTGCTCTTCGGTGTCGTGGTCAGCTTCAGCATCCGGTGCGTTGAAGTGCTGCTCGATCTGCTCGTCGATGACGGAAGCAGGAACAGGAACCTCAACCAGTTCAACCAGCTTGTCGAGAACCAGCTCGCGAGCCTCTACGCCCTGCTCAGTGATCTTGCCTTCGGCAGCATCCTTGGACAGCGATTCGCGTAGTTCTGCGATGGTGTCGAACTCGGAAGCTAGCTGAGCAAAGTCATCGTTTGCTTCTGGAAGCTCGCGGGTCTTGACCGCAGAGACAACAACCTTGACGGTTGCGGTCTTGCCTGCGTGCTCGCCACCGGCAAGGGTGGTCTCGAAGGTGGCATCTTCGCCTGCGGAAAGGCCGGTAACAGCCTCGTCCATGCCCTCAAGCATGTTGCCCGAACCAACCTGGTACGACAGGCCCTGAGCTGCGTCAACCTCTTCGCCCTCGACCGCTGCGGTCAGGTCCAAGGTCACGAAGGAATCTGCAGCAGCTGGTGCTTCAACATCCTTCAAGGTGCCGAAACGACCGCGCAGGTCATCAAGGGCCTTGTCGATGTCTTCGTCAGCAACTTCCTTGGCCTCGACGGAAACTTCAATGCCCTTGTAGTCAGGTAGTTCAACCTTTGGACGGATATCAACTTCGAAAGTGAAGACCAGCTGGCCTTCGCCTTCCTTCTCGATCGAAGGAAGTTCGGTGATGTCAACCTCTGGGCGGGAAAGCGGGGTCAGTTCGTTCTCGACCATAGCCTTCTGGTAGAAGTCGTTCAGGCCCTCGTTCACAGCGGTTTCGATGACGTATCCGCGACCAACGCGCTGATCGATCATACGAGTCGGCACCTTGCCCTTGCGGAAGCCTGGAACCTGGATCTGCTGAGCGATGGTCTTGTACGCCTCATCGACGCGGGGCTTCAGTTCCTCATAAGGAACCTCAACGGTCAGTTTCACCCGAGTCGGGTTGACGTTTTCGACGGCGCTCTTCACAGCGGTGTACTCCTGAGTTGTCTAAGAATTAGGTTTTATCTGCAAAAAACCCCGCAACATGGTGGCGTTGCGGGGTTGTTCGACAGAGTCGGGGTGACAGGATTCGAACCTGCGACCTCACGCTCCCAAAGCGCGCGCTCTAGCCAAGCTGAGCTACACCCCGATTAGCAGTGAACAGTCTAACCCGAGTCATCCTGTATCCACTAATCGTTTGCGATTCTTGCCAGATACTATTTCTGTTTCCGGTGATCACAAGAACTAAATTATCTTTAGATCTTTTTATCATGCGATAATTTCCGAAGAATTCATCTCATGAGTCGGGGTAACAGGATTCGAACCTGCGACCTCACGCTCCCAAAGCGCGCGCTCTAGCCAAGCTGAGCTATACCCCGTTGCACTCTATGTGAAAATCGCTTTTCACCTGAGCCAACATCTTGTGAATCTTTGCTGGGAAGTTGTTATCCCTGCGTGATCACAAGAAATAAATTTACACGGGTTCGAGCTAAAAGCAAAATCGGCATCCTCGTGTTCAAAACTTCTAACTTCTGCGAATTTACGCGGGTTTTCCGGTGTTGACGTCTGTTTTTGAGGCAAAACACCGGAAAAGGTGAGTTGAGTAACAAGCTTTTTCATGTTCTTCGCAGAAATATCCCGGAACGCTCACAGCCAGCTCTCCGGCTTACGTTTCGAATTACGCGTTCCAGGCCTTGGCATCAGCCCTCAGCTCCCCCGCGCAACGGTGGGGAGTACCCTATAGCCATGCCAACTACATGGACACTGACATTTGATTGCGCAGCTCCTGCACAACTTGCTAGCTTCTGGAAGGCTGCGCTGGGATATGTGGACGCTGAACCCCCTGCCGGCTTCGAGTCCTGGGACGACTGGCTCATTGCCTTCGAGGTGCCGCCAGCGGAATGGGATGACGGTGCGGTGATCTGCGACCCGACCGGCGCTGGTCCGCAAATTTCGATGCTCAAGGTACCCGAAGCCAAGGTCGCGAAAAATCGCATTCATCTGGATGTGAAAGTAGGACTAGGTCGCGACCAGCCGGCCGAGCAACGCGAACCTCTAATTGAAGCGAAAGTCGAGCAGCTAATACTGCTCGGGGCCAAGGAACTATCCAGGCACTTCGTTCACGGGCAACTAGATCACGTAGTGCTTGCGGATCCAGAGGGGAATGAATTCTGCGTCGTTTAGCTTGCTCGCGGTCAAACTTGTTTGGGATATGCAAAAAGGCCCCGCATCAGCGAGGCCTTTTTCGTGGAGGGGATGACGGGAATCGAACCCGCATCATNNAGGCTTTACCACTAAGCTACATCCCCACGATTCGTGACTTCATTGCCGCGAACAGAATTTAGTCTAGACCATAAATCTAGGTCGATGCAAATCGGGTGATTCCCGTTCCGACTTGGACACATCCCGTATAGCACCACTTTGTCCTGCAGTCGTTGCAAAACACGCGGTTTCGCGAACGTTGGGACAGTGATCTTGGGCCCAAACACCCTACGCACCGATTTGCAATGCCTTTTTGCGCGGCAACTTCTGGCATCGAGGGCACCAGTACAGTTTCCGTCCAGCGATTTCCGCCAGAGACACCGTCCCTGCGCAACGACGGCATCCCATCCCTTGCCTCTGGTACACGTAGTACGCGTTATCCGGCCACACCACCCCCAGCGGATCCCGGTCCTCAGCACGGGTAGTGATGATCTTTCCGTCACGGACGCCATCTTCCATGATGGCCACGATGTCCCACCACAATTTATTCGCACTGCGTCCAGAAAGCTGATTGGCAGGAAGATCCGGTGAAATCCGATTTCTGAAAAGCGCTTCGGCTCGGTATATATTTCCGACCCCGCTAATGAAGTCCTGGTTCATCAGCACCACGCCGATCGCGGTACTCGTGCGCGCAAGATTTGCCCGGAACTCCTTGAGCCCTAGCTCTAGGAGCTCAAGATCTTCACCAACCCGCATCTGTCCCTTAGCAGCCTGGAATCGCGCGGCTGCACCAACCAAGGGATCTGGACCCAATTTATCGAGCTTTGCTTGCACCTGCGCATAATCCAAGACTTCACACGCCGTCGGTCCGCGCAGGTCCGCCCATCCATGCCCGGAAACAATGCGGGCGCGTACGGCACCGACGGGTTCCGGTGGGCCGGAATATTCTCCAGGCTCCTGCATCGTGCCTTCGCGTTCGCCTATGCGCCGCGGCGCCCCGATTGAGGATGCGCCAATGAACTTATTGTCGCCACCAAATTCGAAGGCGCCATAAAGCCCTAGGTGCACCCTCAGGTAAAGGTCATTGGAAAAGCGGCAGAATAGCTGCTTGCCCTTGGCGAAGGCATGCTCCAGCTCGTTGCCACTGATACGTTCGGCATCTGCGGCAAAGCGGCCCTGAGGCGACGTAATCTGAACCGTCTGCCCACCAAAAACATCATCAAATTGGCGGGCCAGACGGTGAAGGGAATGTCCTTCAGGCACGGTTAGTCGATGACCTCGCCGGTAGTTTCGTACGACGCGATTTTGCCGATTCTGCGCACATGACGTTCTTCGTCGCTAAATGGCTCCGCGAGGAACGCCTCGATCAGCTGCGCTGCCTCTTCTACCGAATGCTGACGCCCACCAACGGCAATTACATTTGCGTTGTTGTGTTCACGAGCTAGTTTGGCGGTGTCCAAGTTCCAGGCCAAGGCGGCACGAATTCCTTCGACTTTATTCGCTGCGATCTGTTCACCATTACCGGATCCTCCAAGAACAATCCCCAGAGCATCTACGCCGGCGCGCTGATCATGTATCACTGCCTTGGCAGCGTTGATGCAGAACGCGGGGTAATCATCTTGCGGATCATACGATGCAGGCCCGTGGTTGACCATTTCGTATCCCTTGGCCGTCAGGTGCTTGACCAAGTAGTCGCTGAGTTCCAGACCAGCGTGATCTGTGGCGATGTGTACGCGCATGCTTTATAGCCTCATTCATTAGGAGGAAAGAACGGTTGGTGCTCCTCTTAGCTTAGCGACCAACTACGTCCAGAATCGAACTGTATAACCTTGGGCAGTGTCCGTGCCGTGTCAGCCGAGAGGATAAGGTTTGGGCAAGAAATAAAGATTTTGCGGCTTAGGGCTTGCATGCTCCCCCAGTGTCGGTGACACAATGGGAGAAGTTATTCAATAATCGTTTCAGAACCTGTGGCGATAATCTTTTAGCACCTTATAACGGAGAGCACTATGCCAGGAATGAACCTCACGCGCACTGAGGCAGCCAATCGCGCGAACTTGATCAACGTCGAGGGCTACGAGGTGAGCCTGGACCTAACTCGTGGTGAGCGTGTGTTCACTTCCCACACCACTGTGCGCTTCACTGCCGCCGAAGGCGCATCAACCTTCATCGATGCCGTGACCGACTCTGTCCGGTCCATCAACCTCAACGGTGTCGAACTTGATCCGGCACAGCACTCCGACGGCATCCGCATCCAGTTGCCTGCACTGGAAGCCGAGAACGTCTTGATCATCGATGCCGATGCGCTGTACATGAATACCGGCGAAGGCCTGCACCGCTTCGTGGACCCGGTGGATCAGGAAGTCTACCTTTACTCGCAATTCGAGGTCGCTGATTGCCGCCGCATGTTTGCCGTCTTCGAGCAGCCAGATCTTAAAGCCACCTTCCAGTTCTCCGTGACCGCACCGAATTACTGGAATGTGGTTTCCAATGCGCCAACACCAGTACCTGTTGAGCAAGGCGAAGCGGCCACCTGGGATTTCGCGCCCACCCAGCGCATTTCCTGCTACATCACTGCACTGATCGCTGGCCCCTATCAGGTAGTTCGCGATTCACTGGTTTCCTCCAGCGGGCGAACCGTCGAATTGGGCGTCTTCGCGCGCGCTTCCATGATGCAGTACTTAGACGTGGAGAACATTGTCACGGTTACCCGCCAAGGCTTCGAATTCTATGAAAAGAACTTCGGCACCCCCTACCCGTTTGAAAAGTATGATCAGCTCTTCGTTCCAGAATTTAACGCCGGAGCCATGGAAAACGCCGGGGCCGTTACCTTCCTGGAAGAGTACATCTTCCGTTCCCGTCCAACCCATGCAATGGTCGAACGCCGCGCAATCACGATCCTGCACGAGTTGGCACATATGTGGTTCGGTGATCTGGTCACCATGAAGTGGTGGAACGACCTATGGCTCAATGAATCATTTGCCGAGTTCATGTCTACCTTGGCTGCGGCGCAGAACACCGAATTCACCAGCTCATGGACCACCTTCAATACCTTGGAAAAGAACTGGGCCTACCGCCAAGACCAACTTCCAAGTACCCACCCGATTGTTGCCGAGATCAATGACCTCGAAGATGTTGAGGTGAACTTCGACGGGATCACCTATGCCAAGGGCGCTTCGGTGCTCCGCCAGTTGGTTGCCTTTGTTGGCCAGGAAGAGTTCATGGCTGGAGTCCGCGAATACTTCAAGAAGCACGCGTGGTCCAACACCGAACTACCCGACCTGCTCACCGAGCTGGAAGCAGCTAGCGGCCGGGACCTGAGCGACTGGGGCGCCTCATGGCTGGAAACCGCGGGCGTCAACACACTCAAGGCTGAAATTGCGAGCGATGACTCCGGAATTATCACCGGATTCACGATCAACCAGAGTGCGATCGAAGAATTCCCTACATTGCGCAAGCACCGCCTAGCAGTCGGCTTCTACAGCCTCGATGAACAGAACAAGTTAGTGCGGGTGCATCGCGAGGAACTGGACGTCGAGGGTGCCAGCACCGATGTTCCTGTACTCATCGGCATGCAGCGTCCAGATTTGGTCCTGCTCAACGATGATGACCTGACCTACACCAAGATCCGTCTTGATGAGCAATCCTTGGCTACCGCCACCGAACACCTGAAAGACTTCGTCGAATCACTGCCACGCACCTTGGTATGGAGTGCGGCCTGGGATGCGGTACGCGATGCCGAGAGTCCAGCGCGTGACTACGTCCAGCTGTTGCTAAATAACATCGGTCACGAAGTTGATTCCTCGGTCATCATGGTTCTCTTGCGCCAGCTCAATACCGCCTTGGACTACTATGTCACTCCCCAGCACAGCAGTGAGCTTTCGATACAGGCAGCCGATCGCCTATGGGAATTGGCACAGCAGGCAGACGCAGGTTCCGATGCTCAGCTGCAGTTCGCTAAAGCATTTGCCCACCGTTCGCGGACCGCTGCGCAGTTTGATCAGGTTTCAGGGCTGCTCGACGGTTCCGTAGTCTTAGATGATCTGGCCCTAGACACCGACCTGCGCTGGTCATTGGCGATCGCAT
>DNHA01000212.1 GCA_003486025.1 Micrococcaceae bacterium
AAGATCCAGGAATTCACGCATTGGATCCAGTATTTTAGTTCGCGGCCACCATTGGGTCCAGCCAACAAAAGCCGCTTGGTCAGCCCATTGTCCAGAACGAAGCTGGACGAAGAAGAGATACTCGACGGCAAAAAGTCCAGCAAGCAAGGGCAAAGCCCACCACCAGTTCAGATGGCGGGGGGAGCTAAGAATTGACCGCGGACTCATGACTCAAGAATGTCACATTTTGGTGTACGTGCCCTATGAACCGGATCTGTAAGCCTAGACACTATGGATAGGCTTAGGGTATGGACTTTGCTTTGCCACCGGTGGAAGAACTGATAGCCAACGCGCATGTAGTGCGCTTGCCCCTGCGGGTGAAGTTTCGCGGTGTCACCGAACGCGAAGCGCTGCTCATCCACGGTCCTGCCGGGTGGGGCGAATTCTCCGCCTTCCTTGAATATGGGCCAGCCGAAGCCTCGCGCTGGCTCGCCGCGGGCATTGAAGCCGCGTACACCGACTTTCCTACGCCGTTGCGCACCAGCATCCCGGTGAACGCCACACTGCCTGCAGTGCGGGCGGACCAGGTCGCCGGGGTCCTGGCGAATTACGATGCACCGCACACCATCAAAATCAAGGTCGCCGAAAAGGGGCAGCATCTTGACGACGATATCGCTCGGGTGGCAGAAACCCGGCGGCTGTTCCCAAACGCGGCGCTGCGCGTTGACGCAAACACCGGCTGGGGAATCGACGAGGCGGTCAGCGCCTTGCTGAGGCTTTCCGAATTCGACCTGCAGTATGCCGAGCAGCCTGTGCCTGGCATTATCGGCTTGGCGAGGGTTCGCGAACGGCTGCGCTCGCACGGGGTTGAGCTGAAAATTGCGGCAGATGAAGCGGTGCGCAAACATTCCGATCCGCTGGAAGTAGCCCGGCTGGGAGCAGCAGATCTGATGGTGATCAAAGCACAGCCGTTGGGTGGGATCCAAGCGGTTCTCGACATCGCCGCGCAATCCGGATTAGACGTTGTCGTTTCCAGCGCGTTGGATACCTCGGTCGGTTTAGCGCAGGCAGCCGCCCTCGCCTCGGCGGTGTCCGCAGCTACCGTACGCCTGCGGGCTTTCCACCGGATCGTTATTTGCCGAAGATGTTACTGCCACACCGCTGCTGGCTACCGCCGGACAGCTTCCGGTGCACCGGGTAGCTCCAGACGAAGACAAGCTGCGTACCTTGGGCGTTACTGCCGACCGCCGGATTTGGTGGGAGCAGCGGGTCAGAGATTGCTATGAACAGCTCATTGACTCAGAGAGCCGCAACTAAGGTATTTACCTCAAGTTCACCTGCACGTCGACGTTGGCTCACTTCCCAATGAAAAGCTCAATTCGTTCGTTCCCCTGAACGTGAGCTAAAGAATGAGGAAGTGCCGTAGTTATGAATCCCATCCGTACCTTGTTGCCAATGCTGGGCCACACCCGCGGCGGACGCTCCGCAGCTACCTGCCACTTCAAATGTGGTGATGCTTGCGTCAAGCCAGAGTGCAATACCTCGGGCAATAGCTACTTCAAGGATGTCGCAGATCAGGCACTATCTCGTCGAAACGTGCTGGGACTCGGTGCGGTTGGTGCCTCGGCACTGGTCATCGGCCCACAGCTGTTCGGGGCTCCGAACGCTGTAGCAGCACCATTGGTAGACACCGGACGCGGGCAGGGCAGCCACCTGAAGTTTGACGCTATCGACCCGGTTTCACGTTCCGTAGACAATATGAGCGTCCCGGAAGGCTATGACTGGCACGCGATCATTCGCTGGGGAGATCCACTATTCGCCAACAGCCCGGAATTCAATCCGACGAAGCAGTCGGCAAAGTCGCAGGCAATGCAGTTTGGCTACAACTGTGATTACCTGGACATCATTGCCGATAAGTACTCCGGACGCACCGGGGTGTTGGTAGCTAACCACGAGTATTCAAATGAAGACATGATGTTTGATGCGACGTGGTTTGCCGCAAACACCGATGAAGCTCGCCGTATCGCGATGAACTCCCACGGCATGAGCGTGGTTGAGATCAAACGTAAAAAGCATGATCAGCGCTGGACCTATGTAGTGGGCGGCGAGCGCAACCGCCGTATCACCGCAAGCACCCCATTTGCCGTTGACGGACCAGCAGCAGGAAGCGACCTGCTCAAGACGGTCGCAGATCCTACGGGCAAGCTTGTCCTGGGTACCTTGAACAACTGCGCGGGAGGCACCACTCCTTGGGGAACGGTACTATCCGGTGAAGAAAACTTTGACCAGTACTTCCAAGGCCGCGGAACCGCTGAAGAAGCACGCTACGGCATCGGTACCGGGGCAACAGACCGCGGCTGGGAACTGACTGACCCACGCTTCGGCTTGAACCATGCCGGCTACGAGAACGAAGCGAACCGTTTCGGCTGGATTGTCGAAATTGACCCGCAGAATCCGGATTCCACTCCGGTTAAGCACACCAGCCTGGGCCGGTTCAAGCACGAAGGTGCGACCGTGCGCATTGCCCGAAACGGCAAGGCAGTGGCGTACTCGGGTGATGACTCGCGATTCGAATACATCTACAAGTTCGTTTCGAAGGCTACCTACCGGAAGAACGACCGCCAGCACAATATGACCCTGCTCAACGAGGGTGACCTGTATGTTGCCAAGTTCGCCGGGAACTCACCGGCCTCTGAGTTTGACGGAAGCGGCCAGGTTCCTTCTGACGGGGCGTTTGACGGCACCGGACAGTGGCTGCCACTGGTACTCAACGGCAATTCCATGGTCGAAGGAATGAGTGTTGACGAAGTCCTGGTCTACACCCGCTTGGCCGCAGATAAAGCCGGCGCCACCAAGATGGACCGTCCAGAGGACGTCGAGCCAAGCCCGGTCTCGGGCAAGGTCTACGTCGCACTGACCAACAACACCGACCGCGGCAAGGCCGGCAAGGAAGGCGCTACGGAGCAGAACCCGCGTATCGCCAACCGCGATGGCCACGTACTGGAAATGACCGAGGCGGGTAATGACGCGACAAGCACCCGATTCACCTGGAATATCTTGCTTGTTGCCGGAGACCCGCGGGTAAATGACTCCACCTACTTCTCCGGTTACCCCACCGACAAGGTATCCCCGATCTCCTGCCCAGATAACCTGGCCTTTGACTCGGCAGGCAACCTGTGGATCTCCACCGATGGCGCTCCCGGCGTCATTGGCCTGTCCGACGCTCTGCACAAGGTCAGCCTGCACGGCAAGGACCGCGGACGCGTGGAGCAGTTCCTCGCGGTTCCAACCGGCGCAGAAACCTGCGGTCCAGTGGTCCACGATAAAGACAACTCGGTCTTTGTCTCGGTCCAGCACCCAGGTGAGGGCGGAAGCTTTGCCCAGCCGGCATCGCTCTTCCCGGACTTCATCAAGTCGCCTCAGTCTGCGGGCAAAGGCCAGTTCTACGGGCCGCGCCCATCTGTAGTCCAGGTCTTCAAGCAGGGAAATGGCAACAACGGAAATGGCAAGGGCAACGGCAAGAACAAAGGCTAGATAACTCTCTGCTGAACCCCGGGGCAGGAACTCAAGTACAGCTTGAGATCCTGCCCCGGGGTTTTTGCCTGCCACCTTCGGCATAGACTTGAACCGATACTTTCCAGGGATATTTCAGGGGTGGAGCACGGCGTGAACGCACGGCATGAGGATGGACAACCAGCAATCGATACGGCCCGCCAGGTATTGGCAGGGCTCATCGCTGCAGGCCTGCGCGAGCTTGTCCTTTCACCAGGCTCACGCAGCGCACCGCTGGCCTACGCCGCAGCCGAGGCAGAAGCCGCCGGAAAGCTGCGCATTCATGTACGTATCGATGAACGCTCCGCCGGGTTCCTCGCCTTAGGGCTCAGCCAAGGTTCACAAGCCCCGGTGGCGCTTGTCGCCACCTCGGGTACCGCCATAGGCGAGTTGCTACCTGCCATCATGGAAGCAAACCACACCGCAACACCGCTATTGGTGCTCTCCGCGGATCGTCCCGACGAATTGCTGGGAACCGGCGCGAGCCAAAGCACCGACCAGAAACAGCTTTTTGGCGCCCAGGTGCGTACGGCGCTCAACGTCCCTGCCGGGGCAGACCCGAGCCGTGCACTTTCCGGCGCACTCTCAGCCCTTGCCGGGTCGGCAACGCACCCAGGCGGCCCGGTACAGCTCAACGTGCAGTTCCGTGACCCGCTGACCCCGGAGCCGGCAGCAACTGTGGCGAACCAGCGCTGGGCCGAACTGCCTGCCGG
>DNHA01000257.1:0-1165 GCA_003486025.1 Micrococcaceae bacterium
TGACGACGTGCGTCAGTTTGCCGTCGGTATCGTTCCAGATTTCTGGGCCGGTTGATTCGAAATGGCTGTCCGGAGCTGCCGGATTCGAAAATTGGTCTGGCTTGTATGCGCCATCGATCTCGCGGACCAGCCGGTCCGAGACACCGTAATAGGATTCTTCGGATTCTGGGGCGACCGCTGTCGGGGTCACCACCACCTCGGCCCCATAGGCCCGCAAAACATCGCGTTTTTCTTCGCCCACCTTGTCGGGCGTGACAAAAATTGTTTTGTATCCTTTGAGCTGTCCCACCATCGCCAAGCCGACACCGGTGTTGCCACTGGTTGGTTCGACGATAGTTCCGCCAGGCTTCAGTTCGCCGCTTTGCTCGGCACGCTCAACCATCTTCAAGGAAATGCGATCCTTGATAGAACCACCCGGGTTCAGGTATTCCAGCTTGACCAGCACGGTGGCTTTGATACCGTCGGTCACCCGGTTGAGTTTGACAAGTGGCGTGTTGCCAATCAGATCTAGAACTGTAGACGCATACTTCATGTCAAGAACTTTACCGGCGCTTGTCACACATGTCGTGGCGGTACGTAGCTTTGCGTCATGCAATAGCGTGAAAGTATTGGAAATGCTAGTGAGCGGAAGGGGTCAGGCAGTATGCGCTTCGATGCAATGACAGGCTCCTACGACCCGCAGAAACCGGTCAGTCTGAAGAAGTCGCTGGGGATTCTTCGCCGCGGTCTAGGCGACCCAACGATCCGGTTAACAGATACCGAGGCCTGGCTGGCGTTCGCCACCGAACACGGCGATGCCACGTTGCACATAACTAAACGCTCCGCGAACTCTGCCGCGCAGTTGGCCGCGTGGGGCGCTGGGGCATCCTGGGCCATTGAGCACGCACCGGATCTGTTGGGTGCCGCCGATGATTGGTCCGGCTTCGATGAGCCTGGATTTCTCTCTTCGCTGCCCGAGCTGGTCCAGCACCAGCGGGTACTGCACCGCGATCTGGTGCTGCCGCGAACCAATCGAATTTTTGACCACGCCGCCGGAGCCATCCTCGAACAACGAGTCACCGGCATCGAGGCGAACTATGCCTGGCGTTGGCTGATCCGCCACCACGGACGTCCGGCTCCGGGGCCGGCACCGCAGGCAATGATGCTTTTTCCTCGCCCCGCAGTG
>DNHA01000257.1:1193-2938 GCA_003486025.1 Micrococcaceae bacterium
CCCGGGTTGAACAGCAACGAGCACAGGCCATAGGCCGGCTTGCGATGGCGGCGAGCCGTTTGGAATGGTGGGCTGCCAAAGACCTGAAGGCACAAAAACCCAACGCAACAGGTGCGGGAACAATTGAGTCAGCAATGCTGTCTTTGCCGGGCGTCGGTCCGTGGACTGCGGCCGAAACCTTGCAGCGCTCCCACGGGTCGCCCGACCATATTTCCGTGGGCGATTACCATCTGGCTGGTTTTGTCGGCCAAGTACTTATCGGGCGTCGGGTTGATGATCTGAAAATGCTCGAGCTTCTCCAGCCTTATTCGGATCATCGCCAGCGGGTGGTCCGGCTGCTGCTGCTTTCGGGCGAGAAAAAACAAAGCTTCGGGCCACGCTACGCCCCATTGGATCACCGAGGTCGTTAGCAGCCCGAAGCTATTAGCTGTGCTTTGTGTATTACTCCGCCTGTGCAGCTTCCTCGGCTATTTGCGCATGTACCTCAGACATATCAATGCCCTTCACCGCGGTGACTAGATCTTCGAGCTGAGCCTGGTTCAAAACACCAGGCTGCGAGAAGACGAGGACCTTTTCACGGAACGCCATCACGGTAGGAATCGAGGTCACGTTAGCCGCTCGCGCCAAACCCTGCTCCGCTTCGGTATCAACCTTGGCGAACACGACATCCTGGAATTTTTCCGAAGTCTGCTCATAAACCGGGGCGAACTGACGGCAAGGACCGCACCACGCTGCCCAGAAATCAACGAGCACAATGTCATTGTCTGCAATCAGCTGGGCGAATTCTGCTTCGCTCACATTTTTAGTTGCCATGCCTACACGGTAGCTGAATTTAACCCTGAATACGTAGCTTGGAGACATTGCACGCAGTAGAAAATCCCCGAATTCGCGACTTTTAAGCAATCATCTCCGGGATGCAAAAAACTCCCAGATCTTTCGATCTGGGAGTTATCTGTGGCAGATACTGGATTCGAACCAGTGAAGGCGTTGCCAGCTGATTTACAGTCAGCCCCCTTTGGCCACTCGGGTAATCTGCCATGTTTGTTCACGTCGGAACGAGAAATAACTCTACAGGAGTTTTTGCAGCTTGTGAAATCGGGAGGTGCATTTTTGGTGTAAGCCTGATCACAGCCGAAATTCTTGCCGCTAAACCGGTAGGCTATGAAGCGAATTGGACCCGTAGAACACCAAGGAGAAATCACATGGCTAGCGATTCCACATTTGATGTTGTCAGCAAGGTAGACAGTCAAGAAGTCGCCAACGCAATGAACCAGGCCCAGAAGGAAATCGTCCAGCGATACGATTTCAAGGGCATCGGCGCAGAAGTTGATTTCAGCGGCGAGAAGATCCTGATGAAGGCGAACTCTGAAGAGCGCGTCAAGGCTGTGCTGGACGTCTTCCAGTCCAAGCTGGTCAAGCGCAACATCTCCCTGAAGTCCTTGGATGCAGGCGAGCCTTACGCTTCAGGCAAGGAATACCGCATCGAAGCATCCATCGTTGAGGGCATTGCCCAGGATGTTGCCAAAAAGATCAACAAGCTCATTCGCGATGAGGCTCCCAAGGGAGTCAAGTCCACCATTCAGGGTGATGAGCTACGCGTATCTTCGAAGTCCCGCGATGATCTGCAGGCCACGATGACCCTGCTGCGCGGCTTCGAGGAAGCAGACCTGCAGTTTGTGAACTTCCGCTAGACGCACACCGCGAAGGGCTGCAAAGCCCCACGCGCAAAGAGCGTCGTTGCCACT
>DNHA01000332.1 GCA_003486025.1 Micrococcaceae bacterium
GCGGCATGATCGAGGAGCCGGTGGAGAACGCGTCGTGCAGCTTCACGAAGCTGAACTCCTTCGTGGCCCACAGGATGACCTCTTCGCTCACCCGGGACAGGTCTACGCCGATCATTGCGGTGATCCAGGAGAACTCTGCGAAGACATCGCGGGCAGCGGTGCCATCGATGGAGTTGAAGACCGCCGAGTCGAAGCCCAATTCCGCGGCGACGAAGTTCGGGTCAAGCCCGAGGGTCTGCCCGGCCAGCGCACCGGAACCATAAGGGGACACCGCAGCTCGCTTGTCCCAATCGGCAAAGCGCTGCACATCGCGCAGCAACGGCCACGCATAGGCAAGCAATAGGTGCGAAAGCAGGATCGGCTGGGCGTGCTGCAAGTGGGTGCGGCCGGGCATCGGCGCATACGGGTGCGCCTTGGCCTGCTCCAGCATCGCGTCGATGGTATCGATGACACCGCCGGCGATGATCCGCGCGTGGTCGCGAAGGAACATCCGGCCCAAGGTGGCGATCTGGTCGTTGCGTGAACGGCCAGCACGCAGCTTGCCGCCCAGCGCGGTGCCGGCACGTTCCAGCAACCCGCGCTCCAGCGAGCCGTGCACGTCTTCATCCGATTCGGCGGCCACGTAGGCCTTCGACTTCACATCTGCTTCGAGCTGGTCCAGGGCGCTGAGCATGTCGGCCAGTTCGGTCTCGGTCAGCAGCCCGGCGCGATTGAGCACCTTGGCGTGAGCGCGGGAGCCGGCGATGTCGTACCCTGCCAGGCGCCAGTCGAAGTGGGTGGACTTGCTCAGTGCTGCCATCGCTTCTGCTGGCCCACCGGAGAAGCGGCCACCCCAGAGCGATCCTTCATTTGTTGACGAGGACATAGCTCGTTCCTTTCAGCTAGATCCCGCCGGACGACGGGCAAAGTTGATGATGCGCTGCTTCCACTCTAGCAAAGCATTATGCATTGTCGCTCATAATTATTCAACGAGTTCGGCGTGCACTGCGTGGACCTGCACACGATCACCGGCAAACCTGTGAAGCTGGTATGGATTTTTTGCCAGGACACGGTGAGTTGTGCGTTTGCTACTTCCGCCGGTGCCAGCGCGGGCGTATGGTGAGAGACACAAAGCCGAATACGGATACTTCGTTGGAGGAAACCCCATGGAAATCCAGTTGTACCGCGGTGATATCACCACGTTGAATGTTGATGCCATCGTCAATGCAGCCAATCCCTCGTTATTGGGTGGGGGCGGCGTCGATGGAGCTATTCATGCGGCGGCCGGGCCTGCCCTGCTGGCCGCCTGCCGTGCAGTTCGTGCGGCCAGGTATCCCGACGGAATTCCTTCAGGTATTGCGGTGGCGACGAAGGCCGGAAACCTCAGCGCCAAATGGGTCATCCATACCGCGGCGCCAAACCTCGCACTGATTAAACCGAACCCGAAGATCCTGGCCGATTGCTTCAGCAATTCGCTCTATCTGGCGGCACGGCATGAGGCGCACTCCATCGCGTTTCCCGCAGTGGGTGCCGGGGCGTTCGGCTGGCCTGCGCAAACGGTCGCACAAATTGGTTTTGACACCATTAGCGCCTGGGTGGACACGAATAAGCACGTTTCGCCAATCCACCGCATCGTGATGGTCTCGCATACTGACGAAGTCCAAGAGGCCTTCGAAGAGGCCTTTGGCATGTCCTCGGTAGACCAGCTGGCTGCCTAGCACCCAACAGTCCAACCGTAAATGAACATCATTACCCGTTACCGCTGCTACGCGGTGACGGGTAATTTTGTCTCTCGCCAGCTGTGCACCCCTGATGCGCCGAGGTATTCACCGGTTAACGCAGCGCGCCACCGCGGGTGGATACCCTTTCGGCGGCGCGTTGCTCGTGCTTGGAATTTGCCGGGCTGCGCTTTGCGTGGTGGCCCAGGCTAGCGCGGTTCGGCCAGCTGCAAAAAGCGGCTGGCCACCTGGCTGGCCCCGTCGGCGGCGCGGGTGATCACCATGATCGTGTCATCGCCTGCGATGCAGCCGAGAATTGCGGGAATCTGCGAGTGGTCGATGGCCAGCGCCAGCAGGTTCGCGGCCCCCGGCGGGGTGCGCAGAACAACGATATTTGCCGAGCCCTCGGCGGTCACCAACTGCTCCTGGCAGATTTTAGCCAGGCGCGCGTCGAGCACCTCCTGGGTGATGGCGGTCTGCGGGGAACGGTCACCGCCCTCTTGGCGGATCGCATAAATCAGCTGGCCCAGATGGTCGCGGATGCGCACGGCTCCGATCTCCACCAGATCGCGCGAAAGCGTAGCCTGGGTGACTTCCAACCCGTCATCCTTGAGCAAGCCGAGCAGTTCCGCCTGGGATTTCACCGAATTATTGCCCAAGAACGCACGGATCCGGGCTTGCCGCGCGGTTTTGGTGCTTGGCTGGACCGACATCTAGAGCTCCACCCGGGGATCGTGCGCCAGACCGGAGGCGACCATCAGCCAGGTCATAATGGCCTTCTGCGCGTGCACCCGGTTTTCAGCCTCGTCGAACACG
>DNHA01000292.1:0-5336 GCA_003486025.1 Micrococcaceae bacterium
CGCTGAGCCGGCGTGCGGTCCCCACGGGAACGGTGGACTTGCCAACGATCAGTGCTTCGCCGGAAATATTTGCCACGAGAGAATCAACTGCTGCGTCCACATAGCTCATATCAGCCGACTGCGAGTCCGCGCGCTGCGGAGTTCCCACGGTCACGAAGTGGATGTCAGCGTGCTGCGCAACGTCTTCAAAGGAGTCGGTAAAGCGCAGCCGGCCGCTGTCCACGTGCTTACGCAGCAACTCGGGCAAACCCGGCTCATGGAATGGAAGGATTCCTGCGCTCAGTGCCTGAAGCTTTTCTGCATTGATGTCAAGGCCAATGACCTCGTAGCCAAGTTCTGCCATGCATGCGGCATGAGTTGCACCAAGATAGCCGGTGCCGATGACGCTGATACGCAAAGTCACGAAGAACTACTCCCCAGATCTCTAACCCGATAACTACTCATTAGAATGCCACACCCCCGCACCATGTTCCTTGCTGGAACGCGGTGCGGGGGTGTGAGTTTTCTCGATGTTTACTGAGAGGATGCTTTACAGTGCCAAGTGAGTTGCAACGGCAGCTGCCAGCAGCTCTGCTTCCAGCTGGGCCTGCTCATGCGTGGCCGCTTCGACCATCACGCGAACAACTGGCTCGGTACCCGATGGGCGCAAGAGCACACGTCCGGTGTCGCCCAAACGGGCTTCGGCGCCAGCGATTTCCAAGAGCAGTGGCTCGCACTCCGGAGCGGCAGCCTTGTCGACGCCGCGGACGTTGATCAGAACCTGCGGAAGCACGGTCAGTACCGAAGCCAGTTCCTTCAGGGTCTTTCCGGTGGCCTTCACGCGGGCTGCCAAGAGCAGGCCGGTGAGTACTCCGTCGCCGGTGGTGGCGTACTTGCTGAAGATGACGTGGCCGGACTGCTCGCCGCCAAGCGAGTAGTTGCCTTCGCGCATGCCTTCGAGCACGTAGCGGTCTCCCACTCCGGTCTGCTTGAGCGTAATGCCTGCTTTTTCCATGGCGATTTTCAGGCCCAGGTTGCTCATCACGGTGGCGACCAGGGTGTCGTCTTTCAACTCGCCACGGTCTTTGAGGTCCAGAGCCATGACTGCCATGATCTGGTCACCGTCTACCACGGTTCCCTCGTGGTCTACCGCGAGGCAGCGATCCGCGTCACCGTCGTGGGCGATGCCAAGATCTGCACCGTGTTCAAGCACCTTGGCCTGAAGCTTTTCCAGGTGGGTTGAACCGTAGCCGTCATTGATGTTGATGCCATCGGGCTCGGCGCCGATGACGATAACTTCTGCACCGGCATTCTTGAAGACCTGTGGTGAACAGCCTGAAGCGGCACCGTGGGCGCAGTCGAGAACGACCTTGATTCCATCAAGGCGGTTTGGCATCGCTGCCAGCAGGTGCAGAATGTAGCGGTCTTCGGCGTCAGCGAAGCGCGAAATGCGTCCTACTGCCCCGCCGGTTGGACGTGGGTTTGGCATGTCGAGGCAGGCTTCGATGGCGTCTTCCAACGCATCATCGAGCTTCTTGCCGCCACGTGCCAAGAACTTAATACCGTTATCCGGTGCGGCATTGTGCGAGGCAGAGATCATCACGCCGAAGTCTGCGTTCAGATCACCTACCAGGAATGCGGCAGCCGGAGTGGGTAAAGTNNNCCCGCATCCTTTACGTCTACGCCAGAGGCAGCCAGGCCGGCCTCGATAGCTGCGGAGAGGAAGTCGCCGCTGATACGCGGATCCTTCGCTACCACTGCTACCGGTTTACGGCCGTCTTCCGACTGACTTAAACCAAGAACTACCGAAGCTGCCTGCGCTAAATCTAGCGCCAGCTCGGGAGTCAACAACTCGTTTGCTTTTCCTCGGACCCCATCGGTCCCAAATAACCTTGCCATCATCGTTAATCATAAGCCCTGCACATCGATTTACTGGCGCGATTGTGAGCTTTAGCGCGCTATATCGACAAAGTGCACCGCCTTTGAAGTCACATTTAAGCTTTTAACGGCCAAAGGCCCCACATCCGAAGATGTGGAGCCTTTGGGAAACCTGTGGGTAAGGTTTAGCGCTTCGAGAACTGCGAAGCCTTACGAGCCTTCTTAAGACCAGCCTTCTTGCGCTCGATGACGCGAGCGTCACGAGTCAAGTAGCCATTCTTCTTCAAGGTCGCGCGGTTTGCATCGCGGTCGATCTCGTTCAATGAACGGGCAATGCCAAGACGCAATGCGCCGGCCTGGCCCGAGATGCCGCCGCCGTGGATACGGGCGATAACATCGTAAGCGCCTTCTAGACCCAGAACCTTGAAAGGCTCGTTAACATCCTGCTGGTGCAGCTTGTTAGGGAAGAAGTTTTCCAGGGTGCGACCGTTGACGATCCAGTTACCTGAACCTGGGATCAAACGCACGCGGGCAATAGCCTGCTTGCGACGACCAACGGCACCGCCTGGGACGGTTAGTGGAGCGCGCTCGGTATCGGCAACAACGGCCGATGCAGAGGTCTCGGTGGTGTAAGTCGAAGGGGTTTCGCCTTCGAATTCAGTGGTCTCTTCAGTGTTCTCAGCCACGATATTCTCCTATTAAGTCTTTGTTCTCGAGGCCAGTACTACTGAGCGACCTGGGTGATTTCCAGTGCTTTTGGAGCCTGTGCTGCGTGAGGGTGCTCCGCGCCGCGGTAGACCTTCAGCTTCGAGACCTGAGCATCGGAAAGCTTGTTCTTTGGAAGCATGCCCTTGATAGCCTTCTCGACTGCAAGAACTGGGTTCTTTTCGAGGAGCTCTGCGTAGTTAACGCTCTTGAGGCCGCCCGGGAAGCCCGAGTGGCGGTAAGCGCGCTTGTCCTGCAGCTTCTTGCCGGTCAGTGCGACCTTCTCGGCGTTGATGATGATGACATGGTCGCCCATGTCCATGTGAGCTGCGAAAGTTGGCTTATGCTTGCCGCGCAGCAAGGTTGCGGCCTGAACGGCGAGACGGCCGAGTACTACATCGGTGGCGTCAATGACATACCACTGACGAGTCTGGTCAGCCGGCTTAGGGGTGTACGTACGCACAGTAATTGCCTTACGTTGATTCGTTTCTGGTCAAACAGTCGCTTGGCTGAAGGCGGTGAGATCCCCCAGTGTCGAGCACTGTCGTGTTGTTCTTGTGCTAGACCAGTACGTCAGGTGAGGACTGAGATGACCGGCCGTCCATATATTGTTCGCACACCCAGCAGACCAGCGACTATGCAACTAAGCCGTCACGCTTGGGCGTGTAGTGTCGAACGTGGACATACACAACTCATAAAAGTTTAGCCGATTAACGGGCAGACGACCAAAACAAAGGTACCTCTAGGTGAGCAATCACACCCAGAGCGTCGTTAATCGAGGCCTTTTAATGAATCTGTCTGCGAAACATCGCGTCGTGCGCGGGTCAGCGCAGCACGCGCTGCAAGTTCTTCATCATCCGGATAGTAGACCTCTTCGAGGACCAATGGGTGAGGGTGGGCAAGAATCGACTTTGAATCACGGACCATCAGCGCCAACCGTTCAGCGAGGAATCCTGGCTGCTCCCTTCCGCTGGCAACACGCAGCGCGCCGCCAATGAGCGAACGCACCATATTGTGGCAAAACGCGTCGGCTTTCAGGTGAACTACGATGTTTCCATCCTCGGCACGGCTGAAAACAAATTCCTGCAGTGTACGGATGGTGGTGGCTCGGGGCTTTGGCTTGCAGAACGAGAGGAAGTCGTGACGTCCAAGCACCGATTGAGCTTCAGCATTCAACAGATCAATATCAATTTCTTCGCGGTACCACATGGTCAGCTGACGGCTCAGCGGGTCCCAGCGGTGAATGCCATCTGCTATCCGGTATGAGTAGCGGCGGGCTAATGCGGAGAACCTTGCATCAAAACCATCTGCGGCACGGACCGCCTCATGAACCCAGACGGCACCTTCTTGTTTTCCCAGCAAGCCATTGATGCGTCGCATCAGCGCTGGCCCTGGTTCCAGATCCGAATTGCGCGGCAGCCCCAGGTATTCTTCTTCGGTCAGATCGAAGTGCACTACCTGATTGCGGGCATGTACTCCGTCATCGGTGCGTCCGGCAACAATGACGCGGATCTGGCGGCGGATCAGCGTTGCCAAGGCGTCTTCAACAAGCTGCTGCACTCCGGTGACGTTAGGCTGACGANNACCTGATTGCGGGCATGTACCCCGGCATCGGTGCGTCCGGCAACAACGACGCGGATCTGGCGGCGGATCAGCGTTTCCAAGGCTTCTTCAACAAGCTGTTGTACTCCGGTGACATTAGGCTGGCGAGCCCAACCGTTATACGCGGCACCGTCATAACCGAGCACCATCCGCATGCGGATCAGGGCAGGCTTGTCACTGGTACCCAGAGCGGTAGTACCTAACGGGTCAAAGATCTCTGAGCTGGAATTCATGAGATCAATTATGCGCAAGCAACGTGTGCGTGCGCGAATCTTGTGATCCGAATCCCACTGGCAACCCGAAACAGCAGCGGTTCAGAGCATTAGCATCACACATTTTCCGGGCAATGTGCTCTACACGCGGATGTGTATTGGCGACATGAACAAGTAGGGAATTAGTTTGACCATCGCGAACCAGATGCAGCGGTCGCGGTGCGTTCAACCTTGATTTTTAGGAACTAGTGAATTCATCGTGCTGTTGGACCACAAAACCTATATCCAAAATTACCGCGCCCTGCCATACTGAGCCCACGCGGTGATGCATGGGAGCACTGCCGTAGCTGTGCTTTGACCGATGGGGCGGGAGAACGAGCAATGGGAATTAAGATCAGCCAAACTTTGCCGATCAGCTTTGGGCAGACCAGAGACTTTATTTACCGTCCAGAGTTCTTGGAGCAATGGCTCGGAGATGGTGCGCAGATCCAGGTGAAGAACAACGCGATGGTGAGAATTCCGGATCCCGTTGGTAGCCTTTGGCGAGCAAAAATCAGTCAGATCGAATCTGGAACCACGAAACACGAAATCCATATGGTGTCTATTGGAACTTCGCAATCTTTAAGTGAAGTGATCATCAGGGTCACCGCCTGCTCGAATAGCGTTTCTCGAGTCCGTGTCACCTATTCTGGTGCTGCAACTGAGCAAGGTCACGACGAAATGCCACTCTTCCTCCGCACGTTACAGAAAGTGATGCTGAATCTCAAGAAAATTGTCGGGGAAGAATTCCGTCGACGGGAACGTGTGCGCCAAGCTGTCATCATCGTCCACGGGATGGGTCAGCAACTTCCCGGTGAGACACTGAATCAATTTGCCAAGTCCGTTTTCCCAGATGGAACGAACGTCAAGTGGCAGAAGCCTGATTATGACTCGAATTCATTCGAAGTCCGGAAGATCACT
>DNHA01000292.1:5362-5585 GCA_003486025.1 Micrococcaceae bacterium
AGATGCCCACCACTGATGTATATGAATTTTATTGGGCTCATCTGATGCACGGCAATACTCTGGGCAAGGTCGTCAGTTGGGCATTCCACCTTTTGCGTACCCCACCCAAGAAAGTCCCGAGGAATCTGCGTTGGGTCGTAATCCCAATCCAAGTACTCATCCTATTAGTAGCAGTAGTCGCGTTAATCATCTGGATATCACCAGGAACTCCGGCCAAAGACTG
>DNHA01000224.1:0-2309 GCA_003486025.1 Micrococcaceae bacterium
GTTGGATAATTCGGGGATCAAATCGGTGAAGGGATTCTATCCCCCAAACAATTTGATGATCAGTTGGAGCAGTTCAGAACCGGGGCATCTCGAAATAGTCCTTGATAACTCATATCGATTCAACCAAGACGGAATGCTTCAAAGCTACGAACGTCCCACCGATGAACTTCGAATAATGGGCCTTGTAATGTTCGAAAGCATCGGTGAACAATCACCGGAATTAGAATCAGTAACGTTTGCTACCAAGAATGGGAAATACTCGGGCTCTTACTCCCGAGCCCGAACTGGTGCCGACCCTGATGACCGTGATGCTTGGGCTGAAGAGAAGTACGTGCAGTGGCTCGATTCGATGAATGATACCTATGAGTCATTTTGCGGTGCGACCATCAAAAAACTTGAAACCTATCGTAGCTGCATCCCGACCGACCCACACGCGTACATTGATTCCGTAGAATCCCCTGATTTTGGCGAACTAGTAGTGACGTTGAGCCCTGGCATTTGGCAAGACAACACCTACGACACGAAATCACTTCCTGGCGTTAATTTTGTATCCGGAAACATGATGCTCAAGATCAATAGCAAGGCTCATGGAAATGAACAGGTGGAAAAGCTGACCGTTGTCGTGGAGGGATCCGATGAAACGAGCACCGAGTTCAAGAATCCTCCCATGGACTAGTATCGCCGCGGGCACCAGCCCAGACCATTTGAACACCCCAGAAAGAACTACGCTTGATTCTATGAGCCAGGAAATACTTATCCCATGGGAAAACGGCACTTTGAGCGCATCTCTAGACGTTGCGGATGACGCATACGCGTTTCTCATCTTGGCTCACGGGTCAGGCGCCGGAAAAGATCACGACTTTATGACTGGATTTGCTTCAGCCATAGTGCAGCATGGAGTCTCCGTGTTGCGCTTCAATTTTCCCTACATGGACGCCGGTAAAAAGTTCCCGGACAAGGCACCGGTTGCCGTCGCCGCGTGGAAACAAGTCCACCGGTGGGCCACAGATAACCTTGCGGCTGGACTTCCCATTTTTACCGCGGGAAAATCCTTCGGTGGACGTGTGGCTTCCCTCGCTGTCAGCGAAGGGATGCCCACCGGAGCATTGATTTTCTTAGGCTACCCACTGCACGCCCCGAAGAAGGAAGACAAGCTCCGCGACGAGCATCTATACCCATTAACAATCCCGATGCTTTTTCTTGAGGGAACCCGCGACCCATTCGCCAATCCAGTGATCATGAACCGTGTGGTTTCTGACCTGAACGCAGAGAGCCAGATTGTCTGGCTTGAAGGCGGGGACCATTCATTTAAGGTCGCCTATTCAGGCCGGTCCGTAACTCAGGATGGCGCCGCCTTAGCCGAGCCCACCGCCACGTTTATTCGTAGCCAGCTTAGCTAAGACTTCAAAAAGTCATGTGGCTCGGACAGGAAATCTCGCCACTGCCTAATGAGTTCCAGCTGATCGTATTCACTTTCGCGCATACCCCACGAACCAACTTCTAAGATCTTCGCGTCCGGGAACGCTGCCAGAACGGGCGAATGAGTGGAAATGATCAGCTGAGAGCCTCGCTCTACTATTTCGCGCAACTTCCGCACCAAGGCAGTAGATCCCGCTAAAGACAGCGCTGATTCAGGTTCGTCCAGAAGCCACAGTCCCTTGAGGTTAACTCGCTCATCGACGAGATCCAAGAAAGATTCGCCATGGCTTCGCTCGTGCAACGCAGAACCCACCGCCGCTTGTTCTAAGTACGTGTAGAAGGAGTGCATGGTTTCTGCACGAAGAAAGAACCCCTTCCGTGAGGCAGCCGCACCACGATGGAGTTTGAGCATTGGTCCGAGGGAAGATTCCGACGCTCGGGTCACGTGCATCGCGCCGGTAGAACCGCCTTCCGGGTTCATCCCGTAGGCGATCGCCACCGCTTCGAGCAATGTAGATTTACCAACACCATTTTCTCCCACGATCACGGTGACTCGGCCCAAATCAAGACCTTCGAGAAGCAGTTGCCGCACCGGTGGCAACGCTAAGGGCCATTGCACCGCAAGCGGTGCTCCCGGATCCATCGCTTCCACACGACGCACTGGCAAGAACAGGTCGCTTCGATTCATCGCCACCGGTTGTCTATCGCTGTCGTTGCAAGAATCGGTATACCTCGGTTTCATCTACTCCTGGGAAGGCGCCGGTGGGCATCGCAGCCAAAAGGTGAGTATTTGCGCGAGTGGAAGGCCAAGCGTTTCCAAACCATTCGCTGGACAGCTCTGCCGGTGGGCGTCTGCAACAATTTTCATCTGGACACGTCGACTGGCAACG
>DNHA01000224.1:2403-12760 GCA_003486025.1 Micrococcaceae bacterium
TTCGGTACGCGCCGTGCACCAGTAGGTGCCATTTACCGTATCGGTGTATTGCTCGAAGGAACGGAATTTATCCATTTGCTCAAAGACCACGCGACTGGTCCAATAGCGGCAAATGCTCTGTCCTTCGATAGCGCCGGTGTGATCCGCTGGGAAATTTACTCGGTCGTTTTCATAAGCCTTATGCAATATCCCTGATTCATGGACCTTCTGGAAATGGCAGGTCACTCCCAGATGTTCTGTCGCCAAGTTGGTAAATCGGTGAGCTGCGGTTTCATAGGACACCGCAAACGCATCGCGCAGATCCTCAATCGCGATCTCTCGTTTAGCTTTCGCCTGCCGCAAGAATTCGGTCGTTGACTTCTCAGGCATCATCAAGGCCGCGGCAAAGTAGTTCGTCGCTACGCGTTGGTCCAAAAAGTTCGCATAGCTGGTGGGGGCTTCGTGGCCCAGAATGTAGTGCCCCAACGCTTGAAGCAATACCGAACGTGGGTCATGTTCCGAGCGGCTGGCCTGTGTGAGGTAGATTCTCTTGTTCTTCAAGTCAGTCACCGAGCGGGTGGAATGCGGAAGATTCCCAACAAATCGGAGGCTGAATCCAAGGTGTTCAGCGATATCAGCTGCGCGATGATGCGATAGCGGTCCAGCGTCATGGCCCACCGCAGCAAGCACCTTCGAGGCTTCTTGCTCAATTTCCTTGTAGTAGTTATTACGTTGACGCATCTCTTGACGTAGCGCGGTGTTTGCACGCCGTGCTTCTTCCGGAGTTGCAGCCTGTTCTTCGAGACGGCGTTCTAGCTCGTTTTGCAAACCTACGAGTGATTCGAGCACGTCCATCGGTAAACGCGTACCAACGCGCACCTTCGGCAATCCCAATGCCTCATAGAGCGGGCCTCGTTGCGCACGTTCCAGGTCAATTTCCAATGCTGCACGTCGCGTGGGTGGCTCGGATCCTAGAAGATCGTCCACTCCTACTTGCAATGCTCGAGCCAATGACTTGAGCAACGAAAGTTTCGGTTCCCGCTTGCCGTTTTCTATCAATGAAAGCTGGCTGGGAGCCGTTCCTACTAACGCCGAGACATCATCTAACGTCAGCGACTTTGCTTTGCGCAGGTGGCGAATTCGCCGTCCAAGCGCAAGCGTATCGAGCTCCGGGTCCAGAACAGACTCGGATTCGGCGTCAACGGAGAAATTACGATTCCATGTGGGTGCAGTCACATTCCTAGCCTAAGCGAAGAACAATCGATTTTTCTAGGAATACATCCGAAATGACAATAATGGCGCGCGACAAGAGCAATCGAGTCAAAAGATATTCTGTTCTTTCCGTTAGGTCGATCGCAGCAATAACAGGCCTGCTGCCTTACTCAACCAGCTATTTCTTCCATTTCATGACTTCAACGTACGCATCATTTGTTGAGTCCCCTGTTCCGCGAACACCCCAGGCAAAGTAGTCACCGTTGCAGAAGGTTGTGCCGGTTAGCCCGTCCTTTGCAATCTTAGAAAGTTCATTGGATTCCAGATCCAGCAAATACTGCCAACCATCACTCGCGCCTCCAACGTCCACCACTTGCCAAACAGCATGCTGCCCACAAACTGCGTAGCCCACTGCGCGTGACTCAGCTGGCAGTGCGAAGGCCGTAGCATCCTTGTTCTCAGGATTAATAACTAAGAACTTGTCAGCCAACTGAGTCATCAGAGTTTCCCCTTGCCCAACTAATCTTGTAAAAGACACGGTGTCATCGAGCAACGGGCTTCTGGTGAGTAAAACTTCAGGATCCGCTTGCTCGGTATGAAGAGAAATTGATTTTGACACGTGATTCTCGGAAAACTTTTCTGTGTCGGCTTCAGTCATCACATCTAAAACCGCGATCCCCTGATCCAGCACGGCGGGACTGGTGGCATCATCAGCGAAAATCTTGCTTTCCTCATCTCCAAACAGCGAATGCTGGAGAACCGAGACTGAAGTAGACCCGTTAGCTTTGGTGGTCAAAGTTGACCAATAAACGGATTTGTCGCCTATCACCGGTACGGCTACCTCGACACTCGACTCGTTGATGCTAAATTTGTCATCGTTTTTTGACTTGGCCAACAGCTTTGATTCAGCTCCTGGGCCGCCAGTGAACAGCCGCCACGTTCCAGCGACGGATTGATAATTGGGGCTTTCTACCCAGAGATAACCATCATCTGTAGAGAGAGCGGAGGTGACGGTTCGGTTACCATCACCTTCAACCAGCTTCCGAGTACTTCCAAATGCTGTGAACTCACCGTTATTCGCAAGCCCGATTTCACCATGGTCGCTCAATTTGATATCCGCTTGCGTGGGCTTCATTTGCCGGGATAGCTCACCTATGACCTTGCCGTGGGTGTTTAGCCCCAGACCCAAGAGGAAATTCGATTGCTTTTGCCAGTTACCGGTTGAATCCTGTGCAGTGAACTTATCGCCAAACGCCACTTCAGTGGCAGCGTCCAGCTTTACAACTCGTGCGCTGACGTCTTCCCCGCTGCCCCATTGGACCTCGGAGAGAGTCTGCGTTTGAGTCACGCCATCGCCAATTGCGCCGGGATTTGTCGCGGTCTCATTATTTGAAACACACGACGTGCTCAGACAGAGCGTCGCCGTTAGTAGGCCAAGGGCGAGGACTCGGGATTTAGGTCGCAAGGTCGATCCATTCTCTGGTCTAGTCACTGGCTCAGGCTGTGCGGCATCAAATCTTCCTCGCAGACCTGTTGGTCTTTACCTTAGATCAGCATTCTGGAGCTTTTCGACATCCCAATGGATGACATTGGAGAATTTCCTCCACCGTATGTTCGGATCTATTGCACTCACGCCCCGAGGCCTCGAAGCGTGGATTCACGTGAAATTCCCAGCAACAATCCGCTATCAACACCTGGCACTTAAACGTTGCAGAGAAGTAAGACATCAATTTAAGGACCTGCGATTATCACCACCGAAATCTCACGCCGCCCCGTTCTTCACCGCAAAGCTTTGCGGACCAGAAGGACGCTGATTGTGCTGGGCGTCGATGGTTCAGGCAAAAGCACCGCTGTTGCCGCGCTCGTCCACGCTCTGAAGCAACAAGATCTTCCCGCCCAGCAAGTGGCGAATCCAGCGGCGCGTAAATGGTTGAATCAGCGAGTCGCCTATTCTCGCTTTGAAATTTCACCGGCCACTCAGGATGGCATCGAATCAATGTTCCGGCTATTCAATGTCGCGCGCAATACGATCAAATCTTCGTTGTTCTCCGGGGTCACCGTGATGGATCGCCACCTAGCCTGCCAGCTTGCGCTTCGCCAGGTGCGCGGGCTGCCGCAAGGCCGATTCTTCCGCTGGCTAGCTCTCGCCTATGCCAAAGACGCTGACGTGGTTGTGCTGGATGTTGGTGCGGACACGGCGTATTCACGAATCCACCAGCGCGGCGAAGATACCGAAACCAAGGAATTTCTCGAGGCGAGCCGCAACGCATATTTAGAGCTGGCGGCGAAACACAACTGGACGGTGCTCAGCTCCGCTCAAAGCATCGATGGTGTGGTTGATGAGCTACTGGCCGTTCTGGACAAGTAAACTCGAATTATGAGTGAAGCAGCCGCGCAGTTCGCCCCAGGTACCGTCATCCCACTGGCCCAGAGCAGCAAGAAACAATGGGAACTGGGGCAGGTACGCCAGATATGTGCCGGCGAAATAACTGACGAGGGCCTCCTTACCGCCGCCGCGCAGGACTCCGCGAGCTGGAACCTCTCGATTCGTTCAATTGAAAAAGCAGGCTCTTTTCAGGGTTCCGGTACTGCACAGGCGCTGACTCTCATTGCCGGAGATTTCCTCCAGCTTGATGTTGATGGGCAGATTCACGGACTCGAACCATTGCGCCCGCTGAAAATTGAAACGTCCAACCCCGTGACAACCAGCCAGCCCGCTGAGGAATTACTTGTCCTGCACCTCACGACCAAGCCTGGACGTGTACGCGGCACAGTGCGCATCGTTGAACTTTCCAAGAAACGCGATCAGCACCTGTTCGATGGCCAGCTAGGTGTATTGGTGCAGGGTAACGGAGTCCTGAAACTCAACGGCGAAGAGCAGAAGCTCGACGTGCGCGACACCGTCATCGGCGGCGATACGGCCGAACCGACCATCGCTGGCCGCGGTTTCATGGCAGTCGTATCGCTGGATCTGCCCTAACTGGTAAAACTACCCATTTACGCATCATCCCTTCCTTTAGAGCGCTCAAAAGCTAGCCAGCACACGCTCCACATTCAGAAAAAACCAACTTCTTTCACTTTCGATTTCTACTTTTTGAGCAATCTTGCTCAAATCAGGCGAACAACTGCGAAGAACGCAATTTTTTTGAGATTAATCAAAGAACTGCAAATCTTTCCTCTGAATACCCCTATTGCACCCCTTGCTTCTGCGGAATAGTCAATGTCACGAAGAAGTTCACCGCATTCGATGAATGTGGACGAACACCAACATGTGGGCGAAGGGGCCAGCACAATGACTGAGCAGAATTCAATTGACAACCGCATCGCAACTATCGAGAACGACTGGGAGAACAACCCACGCTGGAACGGTGTTACCCGCGATTACAGTGCCGCTGACGTCGTAAACCTGCAGGGTCGCGTTCAAGAAGAAAACACGCTGGCAAAACGTGGTTCGGAAAAACTGTGGAAGCAGCTCACCGAGGAAACCCCCACCGGCGGATACACCAACGCTCTGGGTGCATTGACCGGCAACCAGGCAGTCCAGCAGGTCAAGGCCGGGCTTCGAGCAATCTATCTTTCCGGTTGGCAGGTGGCCGCGGATGCAAACCTCTCCGGGCAGACCTACCCAGATCAGTCGCTCTACCCGGCCAACTCGGTTCCGCAGGTAGTGCGCCGCATCAATAACGCCTTGCTTCGCGCAGACCAGATCGAATTCTCCGAAGGCATTCAAAGCGTCGAGGACTGGATGGTTCCCATCGTCGCGGATGCCGAAGCAGGCTTTGGCGGTCCGCTCAACGCATACGAGCTGATGAAGTCGATGATCACCGCCGGCGCTTCCGGAGTCCACTGGGAAGACCAGCTGGCATCGGAAAAGAAGTGCGGCCACCTCGGTGGCAAGGTGCTCATCCCAACCCAGCAGCACGTTCGCACACTGAATGCGGCCCGCCTGGCAGCCGACGTGGCGGGAACCCCCTCTGTAGTCATCGCCCGCACCGACGCCGAGGCAGCCACCCTGATCACCTCGGATGTTGATGAACGAGATCAGCAGTTCATCACCGGCGAGCGCACCGCGGAAGGTTTCTACAAGGTTCGCAACGGAATCGAACCATGTATTGCCCGTGCCAAGGCCTATGCTCCGTACTCCGACCTCATCTGGATGGAGACCGGAACCCCGGACCTGGAGCTGGCCCGCAAGTTCGCCGAGTCGGTCAAGGCTGAATTCCCTGATCAGATGCTTTCCTACAACTGCTCTCCTTCCTTCAATTGGAAGAAGCACTTGGACGATGCGACGATCGCCAAGTTCCAGCGGGAACTCGGTGCCATGGGCTTCAGCTTCCAGTTCATCACGCTGGCCGGCTTCCACGCCCTGAACCACTCGATGTTCGACCTTGCCGAGGGTTACGCCCGCGATGGCATGAGCGCCTACGTCGAATTGCAGGAACGCGAATTCGCTTCCGAGTCCCGCGGCTACACCGCAACCAAGCACCAGCGCGAGGTAGGTACCGGCTACTTCGACAAGATCGCCACCACGTTGAACCCCAACGCATCCACCCTGGCCTTGGTTGGTTCCACCGAAGAAGGACAGTTCCACTAAATCAGGACCCTTGGGGTCCTGGCGGTGGGGCCGGCAATGACGCCGGCCCCACCGACCCCAAACTTTTAAGGAAGAACATCATGTCTACCCCCACCTCCCTGAACCCGATCCAGATCACCGCTACCCCAGTTCGTTACCAGGAACAGATCCTCACCGAACAGGCACTTGAATTCATCGCCACCTTGCACCAGGCTTTTGAGGGCCGCCGTGTCGAGCTGATGCAGCGCCGTCAGCTGAACCGGGCGCGAATTGCCAACGGGCATGACCCGAAGTTCTTGGAGGAAACAAGCCACATCCGCGAAGATGCGTCCTGGCAGGTTGCACCTATTGCACCGGGACTTGAAGATCGCCGGGTGGAAATCACCGGGCCGATTGAACGCAAGATGGCCATCAACGCACTGAATTCGGGTGCTAACGTTGGGCTGGCTGATATGGAAGATGCTTGCTCTCCTACCTGGCAGAACGTGATCAAGAATCAAGTCAACCTGTTGCGGGTATTGGATGGGGAACTTGATTTCACCGACCCTGATGGCCGGGAATACAAGCTGGACAGCTACGAGCTGAGCGATCTGCCAACCATCGTGGTTCGCCCACGCGGCCTGCACCTGCCAGAGAAGCACCTGCTGATCAACGGCAAGCCGATTGCCGGCGCCTTTGTAGACTTCGGTTTGCACTTCTTCCACAACGCACAGCGTCTGATCGATTCGGGCCGCGGCGCGTACTACTACCTGCCAAAGCTGGAAAATCACCTCGAAGCACGGTTGTGGAACGACGTATTTGTGCTGGCTCAAGAACTGCTGGGCATCGAGCGCGGCACCATTCGCGCCACGGTACTCATCGAGACCATCACCGCCGCATTTGAGATGGAAGAAATCCTCTACGAGCTGCGTGAGCACTCGGCCGGGCTGAACGCAGGACGCTGGGACTACATCTTCTCGATCATCAAGAACTTCCGTTCCCGCGGTCCGCGCTTCGTCTTCCCGGACCGCGAGCTGGTGACCATGACCAGCCCGTTCATGCGGGCTTACACCGAACAGCTGGTGCGTGCCTGCCACCGCCGCGGGGCTACCGCAATCGGCGGAATGAGTGCTTTCGTGCCAAGCCGCAAGGATGCTTCGATCAACCAGATCGCCTTCGAAAAGGTCTCCGAGGACAAGGCCCGCGAAGCCAACGACGGCTTTGACGGTTCGTGGGTGGCGCACCCGGACCTGGTTCCGGTAGCTCGTGAGGTCTACGACCGGGTACTAGGTGCAAATCCACACCAGATCTCCCGCACCCGTGAGGATGTAGAAGTTTCGGCCAAGGAACTGCTGAACGTGGAGGGTCTGGAAGGACTAATCACCGAACGCGGCATCCGGGAAAATATCGAGATCGCCATCCGCTACGTCGAGTCGTGGCTGCGCGGCAACGGCGCGGTGGCACTGCGCAACCTGATGGAAGATGCCGCTACCGCGGAAATCTCCCGCTCCCAGTTGTGGCAGTGGATCCACCAGTCGGCAATCACCGACACCGGTGAGGTCATCACCCGGGCCTGGATGCACGAACTGACCGATGAAACCATCGAGAAGATCGAGCGTTTTGAAGGAGACCGCTTCGAACAAGCGGTGGAAATCTTCGAAGCTTGCGCGCTGCGCGATGACTTCCCCACCTTCCTGACCTCCAACACCTACCAGCGCTACCTGGACACCCCAGCACCGGCCTACGAAATGGCCAGCTAGTCCAGGACAGTAACTCGGCGGTCCGCGCCTGAACTCAACAGCTTGATGTGCACTGCCACGAACTGCGGCATTCATCGGATGGTAACCAGCCCATCCGGGGGATGCCGTTTTTCGTGCGCGGTTAGGATAGCTTCATGGCCTTCCAGTTTCGTTCCCCCACCGAGGAGCTTTGGGGCACCGATGTGCTGGGCGCAGATTACGCCAGTCGCAAGCTACCGCTCACGGACGGTTCCACCGCGACACTGATCCGCCACCGTCCAGCTGGCCGCCGGTTGCGCTTCGCGCCGCCCCTGCGTGGATTAGCGATCCTCTATGTGCACGGCTGGTCTGACTACTTTTTCCAGGCCGAGTTGGCGCAGTTCCTCACCGAGGCAGGGGCGGACTTCTATGCACTGGATCTGCGTCATTACGGACGCAACCTCACTAAGCGCAGCACCCCGGGATTCATCACCAACCTGGAAGATTACTTCGAGGAATTTGATGCGGCGCACCGAATTATCTCCAGCGCCCACCCCGGCACACGATTTGTGATGCTGGGCCATTCCACCGGAGGGCTCAGCGCATCGCTCTACGCGGCGGCGCACCCCGCCAAGGTAGATGCGTTGGCGCTTAATAGTCCGTGGCTGGAATTCCAGGCCTCGGAGCTGGGACGCACTGCATTGGCAAAAATCCTGAAAGCAACCAGCCATCGCAACCCCTACCGAAATCTTCCGGGCATCGACCCGGGGTTTTACACCCGCACGGTATCCAACCGTTTTGAAGGCGAATGGGACTACAGCTTGGATTGGCGTCCGGCCAACGGTTTCCCCCTGCACGCCGGATTCATCTCTGCGGTATTCGCGGCCCAGGCAAAGATCAAGAAGGGGCTGGATCTGAAGCAACCGGTGCTGGTCATGCTCAGCGCCAAAGACTATCTGCTGCCGCGTTGGAATGATGCCGCGACCCGCTCCGATGTGGCACTGAACGTGCAGGTGGTCGCGCAACGAAGCATTAATCTAGGCCGCGAACTACATCTGGTTCGACTACCGAACGCACTGCATGACGTGTTTCTTTCACCTGTTTCGATACGTTCCGACGCATACCTGCGGCTGGGCTCATGGCTGTCCAACATTAAGAGCCAGCAGTCCGACTCAGGTATTGCCCGGGCGGTACAGCGCACCGTAGAACGCGAGTAGCTACTGGGTTTTGACCGGCGGTTGTGGCATCTGGTCGTTGACCAGTTTTAGTTCCCAACCCTCGGTTCCATATTCCAGGATCGCTACCGACGCGTTGCGGATGGAGTCCAGCCGGTAACCGGCAAAATGCGAGAGCGTGTAACGAATAATCGTTCCGTGACAGACTACTGCAACGTTTTTACCCGGGTAATCGGAAGCGATCTGTTCGATGGCGCGCAACCCGCGGTCAACTACCGATTCCAAAGATTCGATGCCGCCACCGATTTTGCCCGGCCAGCGTTGCTCGGCTTCGGTTTCCAACACCCCTTCACCTTCGCCGTAGTCACGCTCGATGAGCAGATCATAGGCTGGGCCAAGTTCCAGGCCGAGCCCGTCGGCGATGATCTGGGCGGTTTCACGTGCGCGGCTTAGCGGGGAGGAAACGATGACGTCCCAGCGTGCGGAGCCAAGGATCTGCACCGCGTCGCGGGCCTGCGCCCGCCCGGTATCATTCAGCTCGATATTGCTGCTTCCCTGCAACCGTCCTTCGAGGTTCCAGCGAGTCTGACCGTGTCTGATGAATCCAAGTTCCATAGGTCCATTCTCCCACTGTGGGTCACTGAGCATGCCGCAGATGAGCTATCTCACGATAGAGCTTGACCACAAACAACCCCGGACAGCACCGCACAGCACGTAAAATTCTTGAGGCGCCGCTGGCTTAATTTCTTTGAATCACGCGCACCGCCACTGATCACATGCACCTCAAACAAGATCCGAGATTTTCATCGTGACCGATATCAAGGGCTCCCTCGCCCGCGGGCTCACGGCCCGCCACATCCGCTTCATGGCACTTGGCTCTGCCATTGGCACCGGATTGTTCTACGGTTCTTCCGCTGCCATCCAGGCCGCCGGACCGGCAGTACTCTTCGCCTACATGATTGGTGGTGCTGCGGTATTTATCGTCATGCGCGCCATGGGCGAGATGGCGGTGAAACATCCGGTTTCTGGTTCATTTGCGCACTATGCGTCTCGTTATCTAGGCCGCTTCGCGGGGTTTGTCACCGGCTGGACCTTCACTTTTGAGATGGCAATCGTTGCCATTGCCGATGTAACCGCCTTCGGCATTTACATGCGTTTCTGGTTCCCGCAGGTCTCGCAGTGGATCTGGGTTCTTGCCGTGGTGCTACTCATCGCGGTCATCAACTTGATGAAGGTCAAGGTCTTTGGTGAGACAGAGTTCTGGTTGGCGGTCATCAAGGTCACCGCAATCATTGCGATGATCATCGGCGGCGCGGCATTAATCGTCTTCGGTTTCACCGCACCGGATTCGGAGACAGCCACTGGTTTTGCAACCTTAATGAGCGCCGGCACCCTGTTCCCTAATGGATTCATGGGACTGCTGCTGTCCTTCGCTGTAGTGATGTTCGCCTTCGGTGGCATCGAGACCATCGGGATCACCGCCGGCGAAGCCGAAGATCCAGCGAAGTCTGTCCCGGCCGCGATCAACACCGTGCCCTGGCGCATCTTGCTGTTCTACGTAGCATCACTTGCCGTAGTCATGATGCTCTTCGATTGGCGCCAGATCGATGGATCAGCCTCTCCATTCGTGCAGATCTTTGATGCACTGGGCCTGCCGGCCGCTGCACACGTATTAAATGCCGTGGTTATTACCGCCGCAGTGTCTGCGATCAATGCCGATA
>DNHA01000308.1:0-1821 GCA_003486025.1 Micrococcaceae bacterium
TTCCGCTCTGGCCATTTCGCTCAGTGCTCCTCAGGCTTTCATGATCGATACTCAGCTGGATCTGGTGTGCGGGGAGTCGACAACAGCATCAGCAAGCCGCCCGGCTTCGATGTTGAGCAGGCATCTTGCAAACAGGTAGAAACGATAGGCATCCGCAAAGTTCGAGCCAAGCCCAACTGAGACGCGGACAGCGCCGCAGTTGCCCTTGTTGAGGATGTTCTCGTCGAAGCTCCGGCAGTCGAGGATCTTCTCGGTTTTGTCGAGTTCGCAGTGTTCCGCGCCTGCGGTGGTGTAGGTGGCTTGTTGCACGGCGCCCAGGTTGCAGAAGCAGCCGTTGCGCACGCTGATGCCGAAACACTCCGCAGCCTGCCGGATCAGTGAATGCGGAAAGACGGCGTTGTAGCAATCGAAGAAATTCAGCATCACCGTCGCGCCCTTGTACTCGGCCGAAGGGCCGTAGACGCGGCAGAGCGGTGCCCGGCTTTTGATGTCGTGCCGAAGCTCCGCGAGCTGTGCTTCCAGCCACCTTGCCAATATGCATGAGCGCGCGCCAAGTTCCTCCAGCCCGAGCTGGGCGATGAACTCGAAGCCATGCGCGATGGTCGGGAAAGCTGCGTAGTTGGGCGTACCGACTTCGAAGCGCTGTTCGCCTTCCCGGTACAACAAGCGATCGGTTGGGGACCACGGGCCAGAGTAGTAGCACACCGCGCCGCCTGCGAAGGAGGGCGGCGTCAGCATGTTCAGCGCAGAGCGCTTTACCAACAGGCAGCCCGCGCCGGTGGGATAGCCGAATATCTTGTAGAAAGAAACCGCAATGAAGTCCGGCTGATGCAGTGAGCAATTCAGCCTTGATTGCGGAACGAGCGCAGCTGCGTCGCAAAGCACCATCGCACCGTGTTGCTGTGCACGCTCTATCCAGGCCAGGTCATGCCGCGTGCCGGTAGCGTTGGACTGCGCGGGGAATGCCAGCAAGTGCGGATGTCCAGGTGTAAGCCTGGCAAGCGAGCGTTGCATCAGTTCCTCGTGTATCCGCAGGTCCGTGTCCAGCGGGACGTACTTCACCGAGGCGCCTTTGGCCTTGGCGTATTCGCGCAGGCCATGGACCGAGGTGTGGTTGTCTTTGGTGAGCAGAACCTCGGAGCCATGTTCGAACGGAAACGACTCCGCGATCAGACGGATGGCGCCACTGGCATTGGCGGTGAATATGATCTCGTACTCGTCCGCCGTGCAGCGGAAGAAGCGATGAATCTCCGCGCGTGCCCTTGTATAGGCTTCGGTAGAGGTTTTTGAGCCGCTGTGCGGGTTGCCCAGGATGCTGTTCCTGAGCGATTGGTAGTCGCGCTCAAGCAGGCTCGCCGGAGCGAGGGTGCCGCCCACATGATCAAGATACGTTGTCTGCTGCGCATCCAGTCGTGCGTACTCGCTCCTGCGAAGCGCTTCCACCTCGGCCTCGGGATAGGCAGGGTGCTCCGCCAGGAACGCCGCTTTCGCCTGCCGGTAGGCCAGCACCAGGTCGGCTTCGTGCGTTGCTGCGGGGGCAGTCATTCCGGTATCGAGCAGGTCCGGCGTCAGTTGGCGGAAAGCTTCCACTGCGGAGAAATCGGGTAACGGACCGGCGGCGAGCGATTGTTTGCAGGCGGGGTCGACCTGACCACGCAGTAGCCAAGCTTCGACCTGGTAGTTGCGGTCTGGAACCTGCTCATGGAACTCACCGAGCATCGTGTCCAGGTAGGACTCACGTGTACTGGTATCGCACTGGTTGAATTCCTCCAGCAGGATGCAGGCATTGAACAGGAACTCGCGGGTATCGGGGTCGTCGAG